>CAJYRH010000001.1 GCA_913776795.1 uncultured Pseudorhodoferax sp.
CGCTGTGCCTGCGCCACGGCTTCACGGATGAGCACCTGCAGGGCCTGGACGCGTTCGAAACCAAGCTCAGCCCGGAGGGCCGCATCGTGCGGCCCGGCTTCGAGGGCCCGCAGGTGCGCATGATCGCCGTGCCCAGCACGCTCAACGGCGGCGAGTTCAACGCTGGCTGCCTGGTGACGGACGAGCGCCACCACCACAAGCAGACCTTCTTCCATGCCCACATGATGCCGCGCATGGTGGTGCTGGACCCGGCGCTGACGGTGCACACGCCGTCCCACCTGTGGCTGGGCTCGGCCACGCGCGCGCTGGACCACGCCATCGAGGCCCTGCTGTCCATCTCGCCCACGCCGCTGTCCGACACCGTGGTGCTCGAAGGCATCCGCCGCATGGCCGCGCTGCTGCCGCAGTGGCAGGCCGACCCGGGCAACCTGGAGCTGCGCGCGGCCTGCCAGATCGCGTCGTGGCTGTGCTCGTACGGGCTGTCCAGCCGCAGCGTGTTCGGCGGCGTGATGATGGGCCCCAGCCACGCGATCGGACATGTGCTGGGCGGCACCTGCGGCGTGCCGCACTACTTCTGCACGCCGGTGCTGATGCCCGCCGTGCTGCGCTGGAGCGCCCCGGCCACGGCCGAGCGCCAGCGGCAACTGGCCGAGGCGCTGGGCCGGCCCGGCGTGCCGGCCGGCGACGCCTTCGCCGACCTGGTGGCGCAGCTGGGCCTGCCTGGCAACTTGCGCGCCGTGGGCGTAGAGTCGGCCCAGTTCGACAACATCGCACGCATCAGCATGGGCGAGATCTTCACCCGCGGCAATGCGCGCCGCATCACCGTGCCGGCCGACGTGCTGGAGATCCTGCAACTCGCCGCCTGAATAAAAATGAAACATCCCCAGTCTTCGCGCTGCGCGCTCCGCCAACCCCCTCCAGGGGGCGCCGCCGACGGCCTGGCGGAGCCAGTTCCGCGGCGGCCGCTGGCATGGCCTGCTCCGCGGCCTTCTGTATCCCTGCTTGCGTGCCGGTTTCGTGCCCTGCTTGTGGCGCGCCAGCGCCGTGGAGAACCGAGATGACCGTTTTGAAGACCCGCATCACCGAACTGTTCGGCATCGAGCGCCCCATCGTGCAGGGCGGCATGCACCACGTCGGCCTGGCCGAGCTGGCCGCGGCCGTCTCCAACGCCGGCGGCCTGGGGCTGATCACCGCGCTGACCCAGCGCACGCCCGCGCTGCTGGCCAACGAGATCGCGCGCTGCCGCGCCATGACCGACAAGCCCTTCGGCGTGAACCTGACCTTCCTGCCCAGCGTGAACCCGCCCGACTACCCGGGCTACATCGCCGCCATCGTCGAGGGCGGCGTCAAGATCGTCGAGACCGCCGGCAACAACCCGCAGAAGTGGTTGCCGCTGCTGCACGAGGCCGGCATCCGCGTGATCCACAAGTGCACTTCGGTGCGCCACGCGCTCAAGGCCGAGGCCATCGGCTGCGACGCGGTCAGCGTGGACGGCTTCGAGTGCGGCGGCCACCCGGGCGAGGACGACGTGCCCAACTTCATCCTGCTGCCGCGCGCGGCCGAGGTGCTCAAGATCCCGTTCATCGCCTCGGGCGGCATGGCCGACGGGCGTTCGCTGGTGGCCGCGCTGGCGCTGGGCGCCGAGGGCATGAACATGGGCACGCGCTTCGTCGCCACGCGCGAGGCGCCGGTGCACGAGAACGTCAAGGCGGCGCTGGTGGCCGCGACCGAGCTGGACACGCGGCTGGTGATGCGCCCGCTGCGCAACACCGAGCGCGTGCTGGCCAACCCGGCCGTGCAGCGGCTGCTGGAGAAGGAGCGCACGCTGGGCGCGGCCATCCGCTTCGAGGACATCGCGCCCGAGGTGGCGGGCGTCTACCCGCGCGTGATGCAGGGCGGCGAGGTCGAATCCGGTGCCTGGTCCTGCGGCATGGTGGCGGGCCTGATCCACGACGTGCCCACGGTGCAGGCGCTGATGGACCGCATCATGGACGAGGCGGGGCAGATCATCGGCGCGCGCCTGGGCGGCTTTGTGGCCAGGGCGTGAAGGCCGCGGCCGCGGCTACGGGCACCCCGCAGGCACCGCGATGCGGTGCTGCTGCGCCAGCTCCTTGGCGCGCGCCAGCACGGCGGGCTCGGTGAAGCGCGGGCCCAGCACCAGCGCGACGAACTTGAAGTCGACCGCGGCCGTGGCGCCCTCGGCCGCCTGGAACAGCGCGGCCACCATCACCGGGCTCTTGCACGAGACGCGGATCACGTCGCGGTAGTAGGCCCGCCAGAGCCGGCCGAACACGATGGGGTTGAGCTCGCGTGTGATGACCCACTCGTCGAACGCGTACTGCCAGTACTTCACGAGTTGCGCGAACTGCGCCGGCTCGGGCATCTCGGTCAGCGTCCAGAACCGCGCGGGCATGGACGCGCGCAGCGCATTGAAGCCCACGCGCAGGTTGCGGAAGGTGTCTGCGCGCGAGGCCAGCAGCGTGAACGACAGGCCGACGAACGCCACCGTGGCCGAGCACGCGAGGATGAGCACCGTCATCAGCGGCACGCTGATCCAGCCGAACACCAGCGCCGGCGCGGCAGCGGCCGGCACGGCGCTGGCGGCGATCTGGGCAATGGCGGGGGCGGCGGCCGAAGTCATGGCGGTGGGCGGGGCGTTGCGAAAGGGGCGGCTGGGGAGGAAGGAGGGCGCCGACAGCGGCGAGGAATCCATCTTAGCTGTATTTAAAAACAGTGTTTGTGGTCCTTGCAACCAATCGTGTCCGGCGTGCGCGGGCACCTCTTCGCCATGTCAGGCTGCCTGGGGGCGCGCCTGCCGGACTGCGTGCAGCAGCCCATCGACGAGAACGTTCTGCGGCCCGGGCCGCCACACGCCATAGGCCTCCGACAGCGCCGTGACGCCTTCCAGCGGGCGGAACACGGCGCCCTGCAGCCCGCAGCGCTGCATGGCCTGCGGCACCAGCGCCACGCCCAGCCCCTGCGCCACCATCGACACCACGGCCAGCCAGTGCCGCACCTCGTGCCGCACTTCGGGCAGGAAGCCGGCCTGCGCGCAGATCGCGAGGATGCGCTCGTGGTAATCGGGCGAGGCAACGCGCGAGAACAGCACGAACGCCTCTTCGCGCAGCGCGCCCGGCGCCACCCGCCGCTTGCGCGCCAGGGCATGGTCTTGCGGCAGGCAGGCGACGAAGGCTTCGCTGAGCAGCAGGCGCGCGCTGAGCTCGGCCGGCAGGCGCGCGGTGTGCATGAAGCCCAGGTCCAGCCGGTCGTGCAGCAGGTCGGTGATCTGCTCGGCCGAATTGAGCTCGGCCAGGCTGATGCGCACCGCGGGGTGTTCCGCCTGGAACGAACGCAGCGCCTGCGGCAGGCCGCGGTACAGCATGGCCCCGACGAAGCCGATGCGCAGCCGCCCGGCCGAGCCCGCGGCCACCTCGCGCGCTTCCAGCGCCGCCTCTTCCGCCTGGCGCAGCAGCTTGCGCGCCGACGCGCGCAGCGCCTGCCCGGCCGGCGTGAGGCGCACCTGCTTGCTGTTGCGCTCGAACAGGCGGGCGCCCACGGCGTCCTCCAGCTGGCGGATCGCCACCGACAGCGGCGGCTGCGAGATGGCCAGCCGCTCGGCCGCGCGGCCGAAGTGCAGTTCGTCGGCCAGCACGGCGAAGTAGCGCAGGTGGCGCAGTTCCATGTATTCGCACTTCCTATTGCACAAGACGTCAACGATATTGGACATGCATGGTTGCGGACTGCACCATGGCGTTTCCCCGCAGGAGACACGCCATGCCAGAGACCGCCGCCCACCCGATTCCCGACCGCCATGGCCAGAACCTGTTCGCCACCGACACCGAGCTGCAGCAGCTGCTGGCGCTGTACCTGCCCGAGGACCTGCGCCGCCACATGCTGCCGCACTTCGAGCGGCTGGGCTTTCTTGCCGGCGGCCTGCTCGACGAGCTGGCCGGCACGGCCGACCACAACCCGCCCGTGCTGGAGCACCGCACGCGCACGGGGCTGGACGAGCAGCGCATCGTCAAGCACCCGGCCTACGTGGAGATGGAGCGGCTCGCGCTGAGCGAGTTCGCCATGGGGTCCATCTCGCACCGCGACGAGAGCTTCGGCTGGCAAGGCAGGATGCCGCCGGCCGTCAAGTACGTGCTGTTCTACCTCTTTGCGCAGGCCGAGTTCGGCCTGTGCTGCCCGGTCTCGATGACGGACTCGCTCACGCGCACGCTCAAGAAGTTCGGCGACCCGGCCCTGGTGGCGCGCTGCCTGCCGCGCCTGACCTCGCTGGATGTCGGCGAACTGGCCCAGGGCGCCATGTTCATGACCGAGCAGGCTGCGGGCTCCGACATCGCCGCCACGCGCACGCGCGCCAGCGCGCAGGACGACGGCAGCTGGCGCCTGACGGGCGACAAATGGTTCTGCTCCAACCCCGACGCCGATTTCGCCATGGTGCTGGCCCGGCCCGACGACGCGCCGCCCGGCATCAAGGGCGTCTCGCTGTTCCTGCTGCCACGCCGCCTGGACGACGGCAGCCTGAACCACTACCGCATCGTGCGCCTCAAGCACAAGCTGGGCACCCGCTCCATGGCCTCGGGCGAGATCACGCTCGACGGGGCTGTGGCGTGGCTGGTGGGCGAGCGCGGCCGCGGCTTCGTGCAGATGGCCGACATGGTCAACAACTCGCGCCTGTCCAACGGCGTGCGCTCGGCCGGCATGATGCGCCGCGCCTGCGCCGAGGCGGAGTTCATCGCCAGTCAGCGCATGGCCTTCGGCAGGCGCCTGGCCGACATGCCGCTGATGCAGCGCCAGCTCGACAAGCTGCGCCTGCCGGCCGAGCAGGCGCGCTCCATGGTGTTCCAGACCGCGCAGGCGCTGCAGCGCTCGGACGCCGGCGAGGAGGGCGCCTACGCGTTGCTGCGCATCCTGACGCCCATGGTCAAGTTCCGCGCCTGCCGCGACGCGCGCAAGGTCACGGGCGACGCGATGGAGGTGCGCGGCGGCTGCGGCTACATCGAGGAATGGTCCGACGCGCGCCTCGTGCGCGACGCGCATCTGGGCTCGATCTGGGAAGGCACCAGCAACATCGTCGCGCTCGACGTGGTCCGCGCGGTCCAGCGCGAGAACGCGCTGCCCGTGCTGCAGGCCCACCTGCACGGGCTGCTGGACGACGCGGCCCTGGCGCCGGCCTTCGACCGCGCGCTGCGCGATGCGCTCGCACGCGCCGCAGCGCTCGGCCAGACCGCCGCGGCCGCAGGCGGCGAGGTGCTTGCACGCCAGGCCGCCTCCGGCCTGTACCACTGCAGCAGTGCCATCGCCATGGCCTGGGAAGCGAGCCGCACCGGCTCGGCTGCGCGGCTGCGCTGGGCGCAGCTCGTGCTGCTGCACCGCGTGCTGCCGCGCGATCCGCTGGCCACCGCCGACATCCCGGCGCAGTGGCTGGCCGTGCAGCCGGCCCGTGCCGCGCACCCGGCCACTGCCGCGGCCTGAGCCGGCCTGCAGGCCACCACCCGCGGATTCCATCCGCCACCGCCGCCAGCCGCCCCGCGGCGGCGCTCGTTCCATCGCCCCCCAAGGAGACAACCATGCGCATCCTCGCCACCCTGCTGTCTGCCGCGCTGCTGGCCCTCGTGCCTGCCGTCCAGGCCCAGACCTTTCCCGACAAGCCCGTCATGCTGGTCGTGCCCTTCCCGCCCGGCGGGCCGACCGACGCCATGGCCCGCACCATCGCCGCCGAGATGAAGGACAGGCTCGGCCAGCCCGTGGTCGTGGAGAACCGCGCCGGCGCGGGCGGCAACATCGGCGCGGAGTACGTGGCGCGCGCCGCGGCCGACGGCCAGACCCTGCTGTTCGGCACCTCGGGCCCTCTGGCCATCAACGCCAGCCTGTACCGCAAGAGCAGCTACGACCCCGTCAAGAGCTTTGCCCCCGTCATCCAGGTCGGCCACCTGCCCAACATCCTGGTGGTCAACCCTGCCGTGCCGGCGCAGAACGTCAAGGAGCTCGTGGCCTACGCCAGGGCCAACCCGGGCAAGCTCAGCTATGCGTCGTCGGGCAACGGCGCGTCCTCGCACCTGGCCGGCGTGCTGTTCAACGAGAAGGCCGGCACCGACATCCAGCACATCCCCTACAAGGGCACCGGCCCGGCGCTCAACGACCTGCTGGGCGGCCAGGTCGGCATGAGCTTCACCGACGTGCTGACCGCATTGCCCTACGTGAAGGCCGGCAAGCTGCGCGCACTGGGCATCGCCACCGCGCAGCGCTCACAGGCCCTGCCGGACCTGCCGTCCATTGCCGAGCAGGGCGTGCCGGGCTACGACGTGAGCGTGTTCTTCGGCATCGTGGCGCCCGCTGGCACGCCGGCCGACCGCATCGCCAGGCTCAACAAGGCGTTCACCGAGGTGCTGGCCAGCCCCAAGGTCAAGGAGCTGTTCGCCACCCAGGGCCTGGAGAGCGCGCCCGACCATGCGCCGGCCCAGCTGGCGAAGTTCATCGCCGCGCAGAAGACGGCCTGGGCGGCGGTGGTCCAGCAGTCCGGTGCGCAACTCGATTGAGGCAGGCCGTCCAGTAACCTCGGGCGCTTTCGACCCAACCCGACGTTCGCCATGCCCTCTTTCGACAACGAAGCCTCCGACACCCTGTTCAGCCTGCGCATGCCCATGGTCCAGGCCTTCGGCCTGCGCGGCCTGCACATCGATGGCGACGAGGCCAAGGTGTTCATGCCCGCCAAACCGCAGCACACCAACAGCCGTGGCGACGTGCACGGCGGCGCCTACGCGGTGCTGATGGACAGCGTGCTCTCGTGCGCCGCGCGCGCCCACGATCCTTCGCGCTACGGCGTGATCACGGTCGACATGGCGCTGCACTACGTTGCCGGCACGCGTGGCGACGTGACCGCCACGGCCCGCTGCGAGCGGCGCGGCAAGTCGCTGTGCTTCGTGCGCGGCGAGGCGCACGATGCGGACGGCAACCTGCTCACGCTGGCGACCGGCACCTTCAAGCTGGTCGAGCGGGTGAAATGACCCGCCCCCGTTTGGACTTCTCACTGCGTGTAGAAGTCCCATCCGCCCTCGAGGGGGCGCCGCCAGCGGCCAGGCAGAGCCAATTCCGCGGCGTCGGCCGGCATGGCCTGCTCCGCGGCCTGTCGCGCCGCATCGCGGCGCGTTCTACCGACTGGAGACTCCCATGACGATCGCTCCCGGCGCCCTGGCCGGCATCCGCGTGCTCGACCTCTCGCGCATCCTCGGCGGCCCCTACTGCGGCCAGATCCTCGGCGACCACGGCGCCGACGTGCTCAAGGTCGAGCCGCCCGGCGGCGACGACACGCGCACCTGGGGGCCGCCCTTCCGCGACGGTGTGGCGTCTTATTACCACGGCCTGAACCGCAACAAGCGCGTCCAGCACCTGGACCTGACGGACTCGGCCGAGCGCGACAGGCTGCTGGCGCTGGTCGCGCAGGCCGACGTGCTGGTGGAGAACTTCAAGACCGGAACCATGGAACGCTGGGGCATCGGCTACGCACAGCTGCGCGAGCGCTTCCCGCGCCTCGTCTGGTGCCGCGTCTCGGGCTTCGGCGCCGA
>CAJYRH010000002.1 GCA_913776795.1 uncultured Pseudorhodoferax sp.
CCGCGCCCAACGCCGTTGTCAGCGTGAAGGCAGAGATGGCTAGAGGGTTCATTCCTTCACTTTCGCGATCAGCAGGACATTGGCGAAGGGCGTGCCGGCGCTCATGGGCTGGCTGGTCACGGCGAAGCCGAGCTGCGTGAGCTCGGCCGACCATGCGGCCAGCGGGCGCCCGTACTGCGGCAGCACGCGGTGGCCTCGCACGCGCGTGACCACGGCGTCGACCCACTGGCTCACGGCGAAGCCGCGCCGCGCAGCCGCATCGCCCACACGCAGCAGCAGCAGCCCGCCGGGTGGCAGCGCGGCGCGCACGCGGGCCAGCACGGCGTTCTGCTCGGCGATGGTGATGTAGTGCAGAACGTCCAGGATGACCACGGCGTCGACCGGCGGAAACGCCGTGCTGCGCATGTCGCCGCAGACGAAGTGCGCCTGCGCGCCCAAAGGAGCGAGCGCGGCGCGGGCGCGGTCCACGTCGCGCGGCATGAGTTCGATGCCTGTCACCCGGGCCGGCGCAGGCGCCGGCGGCCACGCGGCCGGCCAGCGGCCCGCGCGCGCCTGGGCACCGGTGCTGGCGAGCAGGCTGGCCAGGAGGCCCTGGCCGCAGCCGATGTCCAGCACATGGGCGCCAGGGCGGATGTGGCCCGCCTCGATCAGGTGGCGGAACACCGGGTCCATGGACAGCTTGCCGCGTGCGAAATGCCAGGCGAACCGCCCCGCGGCGCGGTACGGGGCGCAGGCCGCTTCGAGCAGGCCGTTCCAGGCTTGGGAGGGGTTCAAGATGAAAGCGCGTCGGGTAGGGTGACTGGCGAGAGGCCCGCGCTGCGCAGACGCGCCAGCAGCAACGGCAGGGCCTGCAGGACCACAGGCCGGCCGTCGGCCATCGGAGCGCCATGGCGGTCGTGCAGGAGCAGGATGTCGCCGGCCGCCAGATGGCGCGTGAGGCGCGCGACCACGGCCTCGGCGTCGGCCGTGCGCGTGTCGAAGCCACGCCGCGTCCAGCTCACGAGCCGCAGGCCGTGCGCGTGCAGCACCGGATCCAGAAACAGGTTGCGCAGGCCGGCGGGCGCGCGAAAGCAGCTCGGACGCTCGCCCGTGGCCTGGGCGATGCGGTCCTGCGCCTGGCCGATCTCGCGGCGCAGCGCGCGTGGGCCCTGCACCGAGAAGTCGTGCCGATGGCGCAGGCTGTGGTTCTGCACGCTGTGGCCGCGCCGCACGATCTCGCGCGCCAGCGGTGCATGGCGCGTGGCCTGCTCGGCGATGCAGAAGAAGGTGGCCCGCGCGCCGTGGGCATCCAGAATGTCCAGCACCTGGGGCGTCACCAGGGGATCGGGACCATCGTCCAGTGTCACGGCGACCTCGCCGCGCGCGGCCGAGGGAGCCGGCAGACGCAACAGGTTGTCGCCGAGCCAGGTCGAACGCGGCCACAGGCCGGTGGCCGTCACGAGCGCATGGTCCAGCGCCACGGCGCCCAGGGCCCAGGGCCACAGCGGCGGCGCGGCGGCTGCCAGCCCTGCAGCGCCGAGGTGGCAGGCCGCGCTGGCCTTGAGCAGCCACGGCGCACGCCAGCGCGACGAGGAACCAGGGGGAGCAGGGGGGGCGGCGGCGTGCATCGGGCCGCAATTTACTGGATGTGCGCGGGCGCGCGCGCGGGAATGAAAGCCGCCGACAGCAGCAGGCACAGCACGATGCCGGGCGCCACGACCTGTCCCAGCGCCGACAGGGTGGGAATGCTGGACAGCGCGAGCAGGAAGAACGAGGTGGCGGCCGTCACGTTGGCCAGCGCCAGCGAGGCGAGCAGGTCTTCGTCGATCGGCATGGCGCCGGGCCCGTCGTGCGCGTCCTGCCCGGCCCGCAGCTGGTCGAAGAACAGTGCGTAGTTCGACCCGATGGCCACGGTCAGCAGCAGACCGACCAGGTGCAGGATGCCGAGTTCGACGCCCGCCAGCGCCAACGTGGCGACGACGATGACCGACGCCGCGCCGACCGCCTGGGCGATGCGCCACAGCCGCGCCCAGGAACGCAGGTGCGCCAGCAGTACCAGGCACAGCGCGAGCGCGCCGAACGCGGCCTGCACGCCGGCCTCGTGCAGGTAGCGGGCGTACATGCCACGCAACTCGCCTGCGATGTCCACCACCTGCACCTGCACCTGGGGCATGTCTGCCAAAGCGGCGCGCAGCGCCGCGGTGTCCAGTGGCTGGCTGCCCTGGTTCAACGTGAGCATGGCGCGCCAGGGGCGCCCGCCGCCGCCAGGCACCATCATGGCGTCGAAGGCTGCGGCCAATGGCGTGCCGTCCAGCGCGGCGCGGGTGAGCAGCGGCTGGGTGCGGGCCTGCGCGACCTCATCGACGAAGGGCGCAAGCCGGGCCGCGGCGATCGGCCCGTCCCGGGTGGCCTGGTCCAGGCGTTCGCGCAGCTGCTGTGCATCGGGCAGCGCATCGCGCCGCGTCTGCTGGGCGGCCGGGCTGGGCAGGATGCGTGCGGGCGAGGCGTAGCCTGCCAACTGGCCCGCGGCCACCAGCCGGTCCAGCCGGGCGCCGGCGGGGGCGGCC
>CAJYRH010000003.1 GCA_913776795.1 uncultured Pseudorhodoferax sp.
ATCGCGCGCCGCGATGGCCTCGTCGATGCGCAGGTGTTCGGCACGCACGTCGTGCCAGCGGTGCATCAGGGGCTGGGGTGACAGTTCGCGCACGAGGCGGATCGCCACGCGCGTGTGCTCCATCAGCGCCGCGATCGTCATGACCAGGTAGCGGTTCTCGCTGGCGCGGGCGATGGCGGCGTGGAAGGCGATGTCCTCCTCGATGCCGGGCTCGCCCCGCTGCGCGGCGGCCTCCATCGCCCTGCGCCGCGTCGTGACCGCTGCACGCAGCCGCGTCTCGCGGCTCTGCGCCGCCAGGGCTGCGCTCTCGCCCTCGAGGATGCAGCGGAACTCCAGGAAGCTGCGCACGTCGGGGATGCCCTGGATCGGCCCGTAGTCGATGCGCGTGGGCGCAGACTCCTGCCCGACGAAATGGCCGGCCCCGTGCGCGGCCGTCACGCGGCCTTCCGCGCGCAGGCGGGCCAGCGCCTGGCGCACCACAGGTCGGGAGACACCGAAGCGCCCGGCCAGCGCGTGCTCGCCGGGCAGGCGGTCGCCGGCAACCAGCCTGTCGTGGCCGATCAGGGCCAGTACCTGTTCGTAGACGGTGTCGGTCAGCAAGGGGGCGGGCACGGCGGTGGCTCTGCAGAGGTTGTCCGCGCACTATAGCGAGTTGTCTGACAACTCCTTCTGCAAATTGACATGTGGCCGCGCTGGAGCCGACCATGCGCACCCGCTTCGAACACCACTGCGAGACACCATGACAACGCTTGTGCGCCGGGTGACGGCCTGATGCCGGGCCCCACGCGCCGCCACCGCACGGACCGCCTGGCCCGACGAGCCCGCCACGCTGGTCGTCCCGTTCGCGGCAGGTGGCGCCCCGACGCCGCCGCGCGCGCCACGGCCACGCACCTGGAAATCGTGGCCGAGACGCCGGCCGGGTCCAGGGCCTTGCAGGCCAGGGATGTCGTGGGCTGCAAGCCCCTCGTCCACACCCCCCACACCGCTGCCGACCGACCATGACCACCGTCCGCGCCCTGCGCACCTACCGCCTGCCCGAGCGACCCAGCCTGATCTGGCTGGAACTGGAAACCAGCGATGGCCTGGTCGGCCTGGGCGAGACCTTCCGCGGCGCCGCAGCCGTCGAGACCTTCCTGCACGCCGAACTCGCGCCCTACCTGCTGGGCCGCGACGCGCGCCACATCGAGGGCATCTCGCGCCACCTGCTCACGCCCTACGTGGGCTACAACAGCTCGGGCACCGAAGTGCGCGCGGCCAGTGCGGTCGACATCGCACTGTGGGACCTGGCCGGCCAGCGCCAGGGCGTGCCCGTGTACCAGGCGCTGGGTGGCGGCGCGCGGGCCAGCGTGCCGGTCTACAACACCTGCGCGGGCTATGCGTACAACACGACGGGCCAGCGCCGCGACATCGGCGCAGGCGACCAGTCCGTGGGCCCCTACGACGACCAGGTTGCCTTCATGCGCGATGCCGGCGCCCTCGCCAAGAGCCTGCTCGCCGAGGGCTACAAGGCCATGAAGATCTGGCCCTTCGACATCTACGTCCCGGCGAGCGGCGGCAACCTCATCACGCTGGCCGACCTGGACAAGGGCCTGCAGCCGTTCCGCCAGATCCGCGAGGCCGTGGGAAACCGGATCGAGGTGATGTGCGAACTGCACAGCCTGTTCGGCGGCCATTCGGCGCTGCGCATCTGCCAGGCCCTGGAGGAATACGGCGTGTTCTGGGTCGAGGACCCGCTCAACAAGATGGACGACGTGGCCGGCCTGGCCGACCTGCGCCGGCGCACGCGCGTGCCGATCTGCGGCAGCGAGACGCTGGGTGGCCTGCGCCCGTTCCGCGACCTCCTGGCCGGCGACGCGCTGGACGTGGTCATGCTCGATCTTTCGTGGTGCGGCGGCATCACCGAAGGCCGCAAGATCGCCGCGCTGGCGCAGGCGTACAACCGGCCGCTGGCCCCGCACGACTGCACCGGACCGGTGACGCTGATGGCCGGCCTGCACATGGCGCTGCACGCGCCCACCGCCATCTACCAGGAGGTGGTGCGCGCCACGCTGGCCACCTGGTACCGGGACATCGTGACGGGCCTGCCCGTGGTCGAGGACGGCATGGCCCAGCCGCCGGTGGACGCCGGCCTGGGCACGCGGCTGCAGGACAGCTTCAAGCAGCAACCCGGCCTGGTGGTGCGCGAAAGCCGCTGAGCCTTTTGACCTGAGACATCCCATGCTGATCAAGATCGTCGGACTCCACGCCCCCAACGCGCCGCGCCTGCGCGCTTTGCTGGGCGCCGCACACGAGGTGCAGGCGCTCGACGCCTTCCCCGCCACGGGCGAGATCCAAGCCGACGTGGTCATCGCCAATGCCATCGACGCCGACGCGGCCGCGCGCCTGCGCTGCCGCCTCGTGCACGTGCCGGGCGCCGGTGCAGAGCAGATCGCGCTGACCGCCCTGCCGGCCGGCACCACGGTCTGCAATGTGCACGGCCATGAGGTGCCGATCGCCGAGTTCACGCTGCACGCCATCCTCGAGCATTGCCTGCAGCTGTGGCAATACCCGGCGCACCTGGATGCGGAGTCGTTCGCCCAGGTCTACGCCGCGCGGCCGCAGCATGGCGAGGCCGCAGGCCGCACCGTCGTCATCGTCGGCTTCGGCCACATCGGCCAGGAGATCGCGCGGCGCGCGCGCGCACTCGGCATGCACGTGCTCGCCGTCACCCGCAGCGGCAAGCCGCACGACCTGGCGGGCGAGAGCGTGGCCGTCGCTGCGCTCGACAGCGTGCTGCCGCGCGCCGACGTGCTGGTGCTTGCCTGCCCGCTGGACGACGGCACGCGCGGCCTGGTCGGCGCGCGGCAGCTGGCGCTGCTGCCGGCCGGTGCGTTGCTCGTCAACGTGGCGCGCGCCGAGGTGGTCGATGAAGAGGCCTTGTACGAGGCACTGCGAACCCAGCGCCTGGCCCGCGCCGCGCTCGACGTCTGGTACCAGTACCCCCGCAAGGGCCAGCCACCTGTCGCACCCTCGCGCTTTCCCATCCATGCGCTGCCCAACGTGCGGGCCACGCCGCACATCTCGGCCATCACGCCGGGGCTGCTGGAGCGGCGCTACGGCTTCATGGCCGACAACATCGGACGGCTGCTGCAAGGCCAGCCGCTGCGCAACGTCATCCACCCCACCGCCTGACACCACACCCAACCGGAGACAAGCATGGCACCGAAGACCCTTTCCCTTTCCCTCTCCCGCCGCGCGCTCGGCATCGCCGCCGCGGCGCTGCTGGCCGGCGCCGCGCTGCCCGGGCACGCGCAGGACGCCGCGGCCGCCTACCCGAACAAGGCCATCCGCATCATCGTGCCCAACCCGCCCGGCGGCACCTCCGACGTGCTGGCCCGCCTGATCGGCAAGGAACTCGCCGAGACGCTCAAGCAGCCCGTGGTGGTGGAGAACAAGGCCGGCGGCAATGGCCACATCGGCGCGTCCTTCGTGGCCAAGTCCGCACCGGACGGCTACACGCTGCTGGTGATGGACATGAGCAACGCCACCATCGGCCCGAGCGTCGCCCAGCTCAACTACAACCCGCTCAAGGAGCTCACGCCCGTCACCATGCCGGCCTACTCGCCGCACCTGCTGGTGGTGCGCCACGACCTGCCGGTCAGGAACATCGACGAGCTGGCCGCCTATGCAAAGAAGTCCGGCAGGCCCGTCAGCTTCGGCACGCCGCTGGCGTCCATCAGCCAGCTGGCCGGCATCCTGCTGGCGCAGGACAGGGGCTTCGAGTTCAACGTGATCGGCTACAAGGGCGGGGCGCAGGCCCTCGCGGACCTGGCCGGTGCCCAGATCGATGCCGCCATGGCCAGCGTGCTGGCCACCAACCCGCTGGTGCAGGGCGGCAAGATCAAGGCCATCGCGGTGACGAGTGCCAAGCCCTTCGCGGCCACCCCCGGCGTGCCCACGGTGGCATCGCAGATCCCGGACTTCGTCACGGGCTCCTGGCAGGGCCTGCTGGCGCCCTCCGGCACGCCGCCCGCGGTGCTGGACAAGCTGCAGGCCACGGTCAGGCAGATCGTGGCGCGGCCCGACATCGCGAGGCGGCTGGCCGAGCTGGGATCGGAGCCGTCGGACATGACGCGCCAGCAGATGGCCGAATGGATGCAGCTTGAAACGGTGCGCTGGGCCAAGGTGGTCAAGGACAACAACATCAAGGCCGAGTAGGGCGCCGACGCGCGGCGACGCACGCGCACGGCTGCGGCTGACGCGCCCGCCGATGCGCTCTGCATAGCATGCGGGCATGCCATCCGCTGCCGCGCTTGATTTCCAGGGTTCGTCCGTCGACCTCGCCCGCGCCCTGATCGGCACGGTGCTGCTCGTCGACGGTGTCGGCGGCCGCATCGTGGAGACCGAGGCCTACGACGCGGAGGATCCGGCCTCGCACAGCCACCGCGGGCCCGATGCGCGCAACGCGAGCATGTTCGGCCCGCCCGGCCATGCCTACGTGTACCGCTCCTACGGCATCCACTGGTGCCTCAACCTGGTCTGCCGCGAGGCAGGCCACGGCGCAGGCGTGCTGATCCGAGCGCTGGAGCCGACCGTTGGCCTGGACCGCATGCGCGCTCGCCGTGGCCCCGTCACCGACCGGCTGCTGTGCGCCGGCCCGGGCCGGGTGGGCCAGGCGCTTGGCATCACACGGGCGCACGATGGCATGCCGTTGGACCGCGCGCCGTTCGCGCTGCGGCCCGCGCCGGTGGCGCCGGCCGTGGTGGTGGGCCCGCGCATCGGCATCTCCAGGGCGCAGGAGGTGCCCTGGCGCTTCGGGCTGCAAGGCTCTCGCTTCGTCAGCCGGCGGTTTCCATGAATCCGCAGGCGCTGCGCATCGGCACGGCCGGCTGGAGCGTTCCGCGCGCGGTGGCCGAGCGCTTCGGCGGCGAGGGCAGCCACTTGGCGCGCTACGCCAGGGTGCTGGGCTGTGCGGAGATCAACACATCCTTCCACCGCAGCCACCGCCCCGAGGTCTACGCGCGCTGGGCCGCCCAGACGCCGCCGGGCTTTCGCTTCGCCGTCAAGCTGCCGCGCAGCATCACGCACGACCAGAGGCTGCGCGCAGCGCGGGCACCTCTGGAACGCTTCATCGCCGAGGTGGCCGGCCTGGGCGACCGCCTGGGCGTGCTGCTGGTGCAGTTGCCGCCGTCGCTGGCCTTCGAGGCCAGGCCGGTGGGCGCGTTCTTTCGGCTGCTGGCGACGCTCTTCGAAGGGGCAGTCGTCTGCGAGCCACGCCATGCCAGCTGGTTCGAGGCTGCGGCGGACCGTCGGCTGGTGCAATGGCGCGTCGGCCGTGTCGCGGCCGATCCGGCGCGCTGGCCGGCGGCGGCCGTGCCGGGTGGCTGGCTGGGGCCGGCAGGCGACGGAACGGGCGCAGTTCTCTACCACCGCTGGCATGGGTCGCCACGCACCTACTGGTCGGCCTACGGCGACGGGTGGCTGCAGGCGCGGGCGGCCGGACTGGCACGCTGGCCGGCTGGCGCCGTGCGGTGGTGCATCTTCGACAACACCGCGGCGGGCGCGGCTGCGCCCGATGCGCTGCGTCTGCAGGCTTTGGTGGACCAGGCATGACGGACGCCGCCATCGAACACGGCATCTTCGACCTGCTCGCAGCGCGCAGGCCGGGTGCCACGGTCTGCCCGTCCGAGGTGGCCCGCGCGCTGGAGCCCGATGGTGCGCGGTGGCGCGCACTGATGCCGCAGGTGCGCCAGGTGGCGCAGCAGCTGGCACTGCAAGGACGGCTGCGGGTGACGCGCGGTGGCGTGCCGGTGGATGCGACCGATGCGGGCGGGCCCATCCGCCTGGGCCTGGTGCCCACGCACGGCGCGGCCGCTGACGGCCCGCGGCGGTGACGCCCCGCAGCCGGCACGCCGGCGCGTGCATCCAATGCGGTTGGGCAGTGGCGGCCCGCCGGGCCGCACTGCCGACCACGCTGGAGAACACCCATGGAGCCGAACACCGACGCCCCTCCCACCGCGACAGCGGCCGCCCCGTCACAGCCCGCCAGGATGGTGGCCGTGCAGCTGGAGCTCTCGCAGGCCGAGGCGGAACAACTGCGCGGGCTGGGCGGCAGCACATGGGTGTGCGCGCGCCTGGCGGAGGCCGACGGCAAGTCGGCCAGCCCGCGTGAACCGTCGGACAGCGAGTACCTGGTCGGCCTGGCCAAGGCCTTGTTCCCGCTGCCGGTCTCCGGCAGCGCGGTGCGCCTCGTGGATGCGTTGCGCAAGCAGCGCATGGTGGAGGCGGCCGTGACCTACGACGACGGCAGCGGCGAAGGCGACCGCGCCATCGTCGTCGACATCACCTCGCTGGGCCGCGCGGAGATCGAGCGGCTGCGCCGCATGCGCTGAGCGGCTCGGGTGCAGCGCTCAGCTGCCGGCGATGCCCTTCTCCTTGATGAGCCTGCCCCACTTCTGGTCGTCGCCGCGGATGCGCGCCGCCGTGTCGGCCGGCGACTGCCAGGCCGCGAAGGTGCCTGCGGCCTTCAGCCTGTCCTGCACGGTGGAATCCGCCAGGGCTTCTTTGAGCGCGTCGTTCAGCGTCTTCACCACGGCCGCCGGCGTGCCGGCCGGCGCCAGCAAGCCGCCCCAGGAGACGGCCGAGAAACCCGGAAAGCCCTGTTCGGCCACCGTCTTCACATCGGGCAGGAAGGGCAGGCGCTGCGGCGAACCCACGGCGATCGCGCGCAACTTGCCGGCCTGGATGTGCGGCAGCGCGGCGACCATGTCGGCGTACATCACGGGTACCTGGCCGCCCAGCAGGTCGGTGATGGCCGGCACGCCGCCCTTGTAGGGCACGTGGGTCATGTCGAAGCCGCCCTGGATCTTCAGCAGCTCCATGGTCAGGTGGCCGAAGCTGCCCTGGCCCGAGCTGGTGTAGTTCAGCGGCGCCTTGGCGGCCTTGGCCCTGGCGATGAGCTCGGGCAGCGTGCGCACGTCGGGCAGCTGCGTGGGGTTGACCACCACGACGATGGGCAGGTCGTAGGTGGTGCCCACGGCCGTGAAGTCCTTGTGGATGTCGAACTTGACGGCCGGGTACAGGTGCGGCGCCAGCAGCGTGGGCGTGGCCAGCATCATCAGCGTGTAGCCGTC
>CAJYRH010000004.1 GCA_913776795.1 uncultured Pseudorhodoferax sp.
GCGCGACAGTCCGCCACCCCGCTGGCTGCGGCAGCCTGAGCGCCTTGCGGCCACCAGCTGCCGCGCTCGCCGCTTTCGCAGCAGCGGGCGCCTGGCCGATCGCTGCGGATAATCGCCCTCCCACAGCCGCCCCCGCCGCCATGAAGCTCTACAGCTACTTCCGTTCCTCGGCCTCGTACCGCGTGCGCATCGCGCTGGCACTCAAGGGTATCGCCTACGACTACCAGCCCATCCACCTGGTCAAGGGCGAGCAGCGCGGCGAGGCCTTCGCGGCCCTGTCGGCCGACCGCCTGGTGCCGGTCCTCGAGGTCGATGGCGTGGCCGTTGCGCAGTCCATGGCCATCATCGAGTACCTCGAGGAGACGCACCCCGCGCCACGGCTGCTGCCGGCCGAGCCGCTCGCGCGTGCCCAGGTGCGGGCGCTGGCCCAGACGATCGCCTGCGAGATCCATCCCATCAACAACCTGCGCGTGCTCAAGTACTTGTCGCAGGAGCTCAAGCTCGACGAAGCGGCCAGGAACGCCTGGTACCGCCATTGGTGCCGCAGCGGGCTGGAGGCGGTCGAGCGCGAGCTGGCGCAGCTGCGCGCCGCCCGCGGCGCGGCCGCGTTCTGTGTCGGTGACGGCCCCACGCTGGCCGACTGCTGCCTGGTGCCGCAGATCTTCAATGCGCAGCGCTTTGCGGTCGACCTGTCCGGCCTGCCGCTGACCATGGCCGCCTACGAGGCCGGCATGGCCTTGCCGGCCGTGCAGCAGGCCCAGCCCTCGGCCTGTCCGGACTTCGAAGCCTGATGGACCTGCTGGTGCCCGACTGGCCTGCGCCCGCCAGGGTCCGGGCGCTGATGAGCCTGCGCGGTGGCGGCGTCTCGGCCGCCCCCTACGACAGCCTCAACCTGGGCGACCACGTGGGCGACGATGGCGCTGCCGTGCTGCGCAACCGCGCCTTGCTGGCCGGGCAATCGGGCGCTGCGCCGGTGTTCATGCAGCAGGTCCACGGCACGGCCGTGGAACGCCTGCCCAGCCCGCATGCCGTACCGGTGGCCGATGCCTGCATGAGCCTGCAGCCTGGCCTGGCCTGCACCGTCATGGTCGCCGACTGCCTGCCCGTGCTGTTCTGCGACACCGCGGGCCGTGCCGTCGCGGCCGCCCACGCCGGCTGGCGTGGCCTGGGCGCGGGCGTGCTCGAGCAGACCGTGGCCGCCTTGCGCGATGCCGTGCCGCAGGCACGGTGGCTGGCCTGGCTGGGCCCCTGCATCGGTCCCACCGCCTTCGAAGTCGGCGATGAGGTGCGTGCTGCCTTCCTGGCGCAGTCCACTGGCGCTGCGGATTGCTTTCGGGGTCACTCGGCATGCAAGTGGCTGGCCGACCTGCCTGCGCTCGCGCGGCTGCAGTTGGCGGCACTGGGCCTGCAGGGCATCCACGGCAACGATGGCAGCGCGCCGTGGTGCACGGTCAGCGACGCCTCACGGTTCTTTTCGCACCGGCGCGACCGCGTCAGCGGGCGCATGGCCGCCTGCATCTGGCTCGGCGCCTGAAGCCTGGTGCGGCCCCTGCCGGGCTGCGAACTCGGCCGCCTCGCGCGCGCGCAGCAGTTTGCGCCGGGCTGGCGCAAGCATCAGGTAAACCACCAGTGCCACCGGCAGGAGGCCGTAGAGTACAAAGGTCACCAGGGCGCCGAGCAGCGTGCCCTGCGTACTGGTGGCCTCGGCCACCGCCATCATCAGCGCCACATACACCCAGGCGATCACGACCAGATACATAACGTAAAACAAGTTGCCGCACCTCACACGGTGCTGGTGTAATCAGGGTTTACCCCATGATCTCGTGGGGAATCATAAGGTCGAGGAGACGCAATGCATTCTCAAGCAGACTGGGCGCAGGCTGCCCAGCAATTCCAGAGCCTCATGGGCGACATGCTGGCCAAGGCCATGCAGCAGGCCGGTGGCGGGGCGCCGGAGTCACCTGCCACGGCACCCTTGCCGGCATTGGCCTTCACCCCAGAGAAACTGCAGGAACTGCAGAAGCAGTATCTCAGCGAGATGGGCACGCTCTGGAGCCAGAACATGCAGCAGTCGCTGCAGCGCGACAAACGCTTTGCCGGCGAGGCGTGGTCCAGCAACCCGGTCGCGGCATTCTCCGCGGCAACCTACCTCCTCAATGCACGCACGCTGATGGGCCTTGCCGATGCAGTGCAGGGTGACGAAAAGACACGGGCCCGTGTGCGCTTCGCTGTCGAGCAGTGGATGGCTGCCTCCTCGCCCAGCAACTTTCTCGCCTTCAACGCCGAAGCCCAGGCCCTGGCCCTCAAGACCCAGGGCGAAAGCATCGCCAAAGGCATGCAGAACCTGATGCATGACCTGCGCCAGGGCCATGTCTCCATGACCGACGAGAGCCAGTTCGAAGTCGGCCGCAATGTCGCCACGACCGAAGGCGCCGTCGTCTTCGAGAACGAGCTGTTCCAGCTGCTCGAGTACAAGCCGCTCACGGCCAAGGTCTACGAGCGGCCTTTCCTGCTGGTGCCGCCATGCATCAACAAGTTCTACATCTTGGACCTGCAGCCGGAGAACTCGCTGATCCGCCATGCGGTAGAGCAGGGCCACCGCACGTTCGTCGTGAGCTGGCGCAACCCCGACCAGTCGCTGGCCCACAAGACCTGGGACGACTACATCGAGGACGCCGCCATCCGCGCCATCGGCGTGGTGCAGGACATCACCGGCGCCAAGCAGATCAACGCGCTGGGCTTCTGCGTCGGCGGCACCATCCTGACCACCGCGGCTGCCGTGCTGGCCGCGCGCGGGGAGAAGCCCATCGCCGCGCTCACGCTGCTGACCACGCTGCTGGACTTCACCGACACCGGCGTCCTGGACGTGTTCATCGACGAGAACATGGTCAGGTACCGCGAGATGCAGATGGGCAAGGGCGGGCTGCTGCCCGGGGGCGACCTGGCCTCCACGTTCAGCTTCCTGCGCCCCAACGACCTGGTGTGGAACTACGTGGTGGGCAACTACCTCAAGGGCGAGACGCCGCCACCGTTCGACCTGCTCTACTGGAACAGCGACTGCACCAACCTGCCTGGTCCGTTCTACGCCTGGTACCTGCGCAACACCTACCTGGAAAACCTGCTGGTGCAACCGGGCCAGGCCACCGTCTGCGGCGAGAAGGTCGACTTCGGCCGGCTCGACCTGCCGGTCTACATCTACGGCTCGCGCGAAGACCACATCGTGCCCATCGGTGGGTCGTATGCGTCCACGCAGCACCTGCCCGGCAAGAAGCGCTTCGTCATGGGCGCGTCCGGCCACATCGCCGGCGTGATCAATCCGCCCGCGAAGAAGAAACGCAGCCACTGGATCGGCAGCGACACCCAGTTCCCTGCCGACGTGCAGGACTGGCTGGCCACAGCCACCGAACATCCCGGCAGCTGGTGGACCGACTGGTCCCGATGGCTCGCCGGCCATGCCGGCCGCCAGGTCGCTGCGCCGCGCGGCTACGGACGCGCACAATACAAGGCCATCGAGCCCGCGCCCGGCCGCTACGTCAAGGCCAAGGCCTGACCCCTCCGATTTCCCCGCAACCCCAGCATCGTTAGGAAGAGACATGGAAGACATCGTCATCGTCGCCGCCACCCGCACCGCCGTCGGCAAGTTCGGCGGCAGCCTGGCCAAGATTCCCGCGCCGGAACTGGGCGCCACCGTGGTCAAGGAACTGCTCGCGCGCGCCAGGCTCGATGCCGGCCAGGTCGGCGAGGTCATCATGGGCCAGGTGCTGGCAGCGGGTTCGGGCCAGAACCCGGCACGCCAGACCGTGGTCAAGAGCGGCCTGGACAAGTCCACGCCCGGCCTGACCATCAACGCCGTCTGCGGCTCGGGCCTGAAGGCCGTGATGCTGGCAGCCCAGGCCGTGGCCTGGGGCGACAGCGACATCGTGATCGCCGGCGGCCAGGAGAATATGAGCGCGGCGCCGCACGTGCTGCTGGGCTCGCGCGACGGACAGCGCATGGGCGACTGGAAGATGGTCGATTCGATGATCACCGACGGCCTGTGGGACGTCTACAACCAGTACCACATGGGCATCACGGCGGAGAACGTGGCCAAGCAGTACAGCATCAGCCGCGAGGCGCAGGACGCCTTCGCGCTGGCCAGCCAGCAGAAGGCCGCGGCCGCACAGGAGGCCGGCAAGTTCAAGGACGAGATCGTGCCCGTGACGATCCCGCAGAAGAAGGGCGACCCGGTCGTCTTCGCCGCCGACGAGTTCATCAACAAGAAGACCACCGCGGAAGCCCTGGCCGGCCTGCGACCCGCCTTCGATAAGGCCGGCGGCGTGACGGCGGGCAATGCCTCCGGCATCAACGACGGCGCTGCCAGCGTGGTCGTGATGACAGCCAAGAAGGCCGCCGCGCTGGGCCTGACCCCGCTGGGCCGCATTGCCAGCTTCGCCACGGTCGGCCTGGACCCGGCCATCATGGGCATGGGCCCGGCACCGGCCTCGCGCAAGGCACTCGAGCGCGCCGGCTGGAAGGCGGCTGATCTGGACCTGCTGGAAATCAACGAAGCCTTCGCAGCCCAGGCCTGCGCGGTGAACAACGAGATGGGCTGGGACACCAGCAAGATCAACGTGAACGGCGGCGCCATCGCCATCGGGCACCCGATCGGCGCGTCCGGCTGCCGCATCCTGGTCACGCTGCTGCACGAGATGGGCCGGCGCAATGCCAAGAAGGGCATCGCCTCGCTGTGCATCGGCGGCGGCATGGGCGTGGCGCTGACGATCGAACGCTGATCCCCCGCCTCGTGCAAGCAACGACGGGCCCTGCGGGGCCCGTTTGCTTTCAAGGCTGCTGCGGCAGCGCGCGGAGCTTGTCGGGGTTGCGGATGGCGTAGATCGTCAGGATCTTCTCGCCGTCCGTCACGACGGCCTGGGCCGATTCGAGCCGGCCATCGACATAGCGTAGGAAGCCGGGCTCGCCATTGACGGTGGCCATGCGGTAGAGCACCGCATCCGGCGTTCGCCGGTACACCGCGTAGAACAGGTTGGCGATGCGCAGCGCGCCCTGCAGCACCTTGCCGAATGAGGGTACCTTGCCGCCGCCGTCGCCGATCAGCTCGGCGTTCTCGGCCAGCAGCGCCTGCAGCGCGTCGCGCCCACCGCTGCGCGCGGCCGTGACGAAGCGCTCCAGCACCCGCAGGTGCGCCTCGCGCGGCACCGCGAACCGCGGCTTCTCGCGCTGCACGCGCTCGCTGGCGCGGTGCACCAGCTGGCGGCAGGCGGCCTCGCTCTTGTCCAGCAGCGCGGCGATGTCGGCATAGTCCTGGTCGAACATCTCGCGCAGCAGGTAGGCCGCGCGCTCCTCGGGCGCCAGGCGTTCCAGCACCCACAGCATGGCCACCGAGAGTTCGCCGGCCTGCTCCGCAACGGCCTCGGGCGTGCGCAGGTCGAGTTCCACCAGCGGCTCGGGCAGCCAGAAGCCCACGTAGGCTTCGCGTTCGGTCTTGGCCGCGCGCAGACGGTCGAGCGCGAGGCGCGTGACGGTGGTCACCAGCCAGGCCTCGGCCGACTGCACGGCCGCCTGGTCCGTGCCATGCCAGCGCAGCCAGGCGTCCTGCACGACGTCCTCGGCATCGGCACGGGTGCCCAGCATGCGGTAGGCGATGGAGAACAGCCTGGGGCGCGCGGCGGTGAAGGGATCGGGGGAATGCGCCTGCATCAATCCTCGTCGCGGTGGGTCTCGGCGATGGTCCGGAAGTCTTCCGCCACCGCCAGGAAGGCATCCACCACGTCCGGATCGAAGTGCTTGCCGCGGCCTTCCTGCAGGATGCGCGCCGCCTCCGCGTGCGGCAAGGCCGGCTTGTAGACCCGCTTGCTGATCAGCGCGTCGTACACGTCGGCCAGCGCCATGAGCCGCGCCGACACCGGAATGGCATCGCCCGCCAGCGCCTGCGGGTAGCCCGAGCCGTCCCACTTCT
>CAJYRH010000005.1 GCA_913776795.1 uncultured Pseudorhodoferax sp.
CGCCGACGCTGCGCACCCGCGGCATCGGCGCCGCGCTGGGCGTGCTGGGCGTGCCCGGCGAGGACGGCGTGCCGACCCGGCCCGCCGTGCCGGCCGCGCTGCCGCCCATCGGCGTGCTGGTGCTGCAACCCGTCACGGCCGACCGGGCCGGCCTGGACCCGATGGACCCCTGCGAGCGCAGCGCCTGCGACGAAGGCAGCTACGGCGATGCCGCCGCGTTCGAGGACTGGCGCATGGGCGACGGCGCGCGGCTGCTGTGGTTCGTGTGGCCCGGCGAATGGCGCGGCGTGCCGGCCGTGGCCGACGTGCAGCTGCGCAATGCGCTGGCCTGGACCGTGTTCCAGGCCGAGGAGGCGCTGCCGGCCGGCCAGGTGCTGCCCTGGGAGGCCTGGGGCCAGCCGCTGGCGCTGGTGGCGCTGGACCCGGCCACGCGCGCGCCGCTATGGCTGGACCGCGCCAGCGTGGTGCGCCGCGGCGGCCAGGCGCGCGACGCGCGGCTGGTGGCCATGGCCGGCCGGATGCGCGCCGACAGCCGCCGGCCCGCGCTGTGGCAGGCCCGCATTGAACAGCTGGCCGAGCAGGTGGCGTCCAGCGGCGAACCGGCGCCAGAGCCCGGCACGCTCAACGACGCGTTCGGCCGCTTCCTGCCGCCCGTGGGCCTGCTGCCACGCAACGCCTTCGACCCCGCGGGGCCGCGCAGCGCCTTCTTCCCCGTGGGCTTCGACATCGATGCAGCGCCGATCCCGGTCGAGCAGCTGGACCTGGCGGTGCGCGCCAGCGCAGCGCTGGCGCCGCTGTCGGTCGCCGCGGCCGAAAGCGTGCGCCTGCTGGTGCCGGTGCCGCTGTCGTCCTGGGAGCCGGGGCTGCTGCAGCGCGCCCGCATTGACCCGCTGTTCCAGCAGACGCTGGACGAGCACCTGCTGCGGCGCGCCCGCACGCTGGGCCTGCGCCAGGGCCTGCGCCAGCAGGCCGCCATGCTGGACCATGCGCTGACCGGCAAGGTGCAGGCCGTGCCCGCGTTCAAGGACGACCCGCTCGCCGTCGAGACCGAGTCGCTGGCCCCCTGGGGCGAGCCGCCGCCCGGCGGCGGCCACCGCAGCACGCTGCGCGCGGGCCTGCACCAGCACTTCTTCGACGGCGCAGCGCCACCGTTCGCGGTGCAGGCCGCAGAGTCGCTGTTCTGCTGGGTCTGCCTGGACCCGGACAACCCGCCGCGCCAACTGCAGCTGCGCTGGCATGGCCCGAACGGCTGGGAGCACCGCGCCTACTGGGGCGAGAACCTGATCCCGGGTGGCGTGGATGGCACGGCCGCGCGGCTGCGCGTGGGCGACCTGCCCACGCCCGGCCAGTGGGTCATGCTCGCGGTGGCGGCCACCGCGCTGGGCCTGGCCGGGCAGAACGTGGACGGCATGTCCTTCGGGCTGTACGACGGCCGCGCCGCGTTCGGCCTGGCCGGCGCACGCACGGCGGAGGTCTGGCGCAAGTGGTTCTGCAACTTCCTGCCGGCCGGCGCGCGCGTGCAGGGCGACGAGCCCTGGGACCTGCTCAGCGCCAACGACCTGTGGGCTCCGTTCGAGCCGCAGCGCGGCGTGGAGCCCAGCCTGCCCGACCTGGAAGAAGAAGCCGGCGACGGCGGCATCTTCGGTCCGCCTGGCGCCGGTACCGGCACGCCAGCCGCGCGGCGCCTGGCCGTGCCCGCCAGCGGCTTCAGCCTGGTCTATCCCCCCGCCACGGGCTGGCGCGGCCACAGCGTGGTCAACATGGGCGCCACCACCAACGGCCAGGGCGGCCTGGCCAGCATCACCATCGGCGCGGGCGACCAGTTCAGCAGCTGGATCTACCTGGACGAGCTGAACCCGCCACGCTCGCTGTGGGCCGGCCTGATGCTGCTCGACCTGCGCTCCGACGTGCCGGCCGCATCGCGCATCCAGTACGCGTTCGGCTACTGGGGCGAGAACCGCCAGGCCGAGCTCATGCGCAGCGTGCCGGGCCTGGAGACGCTGAACGCGCGCACCCGCCGTGCCGGTGCGCTGCCGCGCTCGGGCGGCTGGGTCGAGCTGCCGCTGCGCCTGCCCACCGCG
Organism: uncultured Pseudorhodoferax sp.; assembly: GCA_913776795.1. Next base: position 2,082 of record CAJYRH010000005.1, read on the forward strand.
GCCGACCTGCCCACCGGTGCCTCGCGCTATGCCGTGCTCGGCATGGTGATCACGGGCTACCAGGGCCAGTTCGCCGTGAGCGACCTGCTGCACCGGTCGCCGGCCAGCACGGCACAGCCCACGCCGGCCCCGGTGCTGCTGTGGCCCACCGCCATCAGCGCCGACCCCCGGCCGACCACGGTGCCGCCGTACGCGCCGTTCCTCACGCCCGCGCCGATCCCGCAGCACAACCTGGGTGTGCTGACGCCCACGCCGTCCTCGCGCATCGGCACCGTCAGCGTCTACACCGAACTGGTCGGCGACCCGCTGCTGCTGCGCCTGTCGGGCCACGAGCAGTCGCAGCTGCTGCTGCGCGGGCTGCAGGGCTTTGCCGACTACCTGCGCCAGCGCATCGACCGGGCCGACGACATCACCGACTTCGGTTTCGCCCACATGCAGGTGGACATGCACCGCATCCGCCAGCTGACCATGAGCGCGACCGACGCCGGCCGGCTGGCGATCTCGCCCACACTGGCTGCGCTGGCCAAGTCCGACAGCGCGCT
>CAJYRH010000006.1 GCA_913776795.1 uncultured Pseudorhodoferax sp.
GCGCGTTGCGGTCGACGGAATCTGGACCGACAACGTGCACTTGCGTAGCGGTTCCGGCAAGACATCGGACTTCGTGGCCACGGTGTCCCCGGGCTTGCGCTTCACCGCCGAAGGCGATCGTCTGAAAGCCGATGTCGACTATTCGCTGACCCGTCTGCAGTATGCGAGTGAGCAGTCGCTGAACCGCAACGAGAACGCACTGCGTGCGATCGGCAGCCTGGAGGTGGCGGAGAACTTCGCCTTCGTGGATTTCAACGGCAATATTTCGCAGCAGACCATTTCGGCCTTCGGCCCGCGTTCCGGCAGTGGCGTCTCGGACAACCGCAACCGTTCCGAGACTGCGTTGTACCGGGTGTCCCCGTACGTGCGCGGCCAGTTCGGTGACTTGGCGCAGTACCAGTTGCGCTACGGCCGCACCGTATCGCGCACCAAATCGAACGTGGTGGCGGCCGACTATGATCTCGACGACCTGTCGCTTCGGCTGGCGAGCACCAACCAGCAGCGCGTGATCGACTGGTCCCTCGATGCCAGCCGCCAGAAGCAGGACTACGCATCGGGCCGCTCCTACGAATCCGATCGCCTGCGCGCATTCCTGACGCGTCCGGTCACCCCCCAACTCGCGGTCTCGGTGATTCCGGGCTGGGAGTCGAACAACTATGCGTCGCAGGACAAGCAGAGCCATGCCACCTTCGGTGGGCAGGTCCAGTGGGCACCTTCAGACCGCACGCGCATGTCCGCCCTGTTGGAGAAGCGCTTCTTCGGCCGTTCTTACGCCGTCAGTCTCGAGCACCGCACGCCGCGCTCGGCTTGGCGCTTCTCCGACTCGCGCGATGCGAGCTCGACGCCCAGCCAGGCGGGTTCCGTCAGCGTCGGCACGCTGTACGACCTGTACTACTTCCAGTTCACCTCGATCGAGCCCGACCCCGCACGCCGCGCGCAGCTGGTCAATTCCTTCCTGGCCGCCAACGGACTGGACGGGACCACCAGCGTCGATCTTGGCTTCCTCACGTCCTCGGTGACGCTCTCGCGGCGACGTGACGCTTCGTTCTCGCTGAACGGGCTGCGCGACACGCTGACCTTTTTACTTTCGCAGTCGGAGACCAGCCGCCTGCTGCAGGTCGATACGAACGACGACCTGAGCACGTCGGATCTCGTGCGCCAGCACGGTCTGAGCATCGTCTATTCGCGCCGGCTGACGCCGCAGTCTTCGCTGAACGTGCTCGGGTCGATGTCAAAAGCTTCAGGGTCGCAGGGAGGCTTGAGCAGCGATCTGCGCTCGCTGAACGTCAGCCTGTCGACCAAGCTCGGACCGAACACGACCGGAACGCTGGGCCTGCGCCGGACCGTCTCCACAGGTGGTCTGTCCTCCTACTCCGAATCCGCGCTGCGTGGCGGGCTCAGCCTGCAGTTCTGACTGATGTATGAAGCCTATTACGGCTTGAGCGGCAAACCGTTCCAGCTCAACCCCGATCCCAGTTTTTACTTCGCCAGCAAGCAGCACCGGCGCGCCAAGGCCTATCTCGACTATGGAGTCCTGCGCAACGAGGGCTTCATCGTCATCACGGGCGAAATCGGTGCCGGCAAGACCACCATCGTGCGCGGTCTGTTGGACAGCCTGGACCCTGGCAAGGTCGTCGCCGGCAATGTCGTCAGCACCCAGCTCGAGGCCGAAGACACCCTGCGCATGGTGGCCGCGGCTTTCGGCGTGCGGACCAAAGATGCGACCAAGGCCGATCTGTTGATGGCGCTGGAGGCCTTCCTGGTCGGCCAGACCGTGCAGGGCAAGCGCTGCCTGTTGATCGTGGACGAGGCGCAAAACCTGACCCAGTCGGCAGTGGAAGAGCTGCGCATGCTGTCCAATTTCCAGTTCGGCAACCAGGCACTGTTGCAAAGCTTCCTCGTCGGCCAGCCGGAGTTTCGCGACATCCTGCAGCATCCACAGATGCAGCAGCTGCGCCAGCGTGTGATCGCCGCCTGCCACATCGGGCCGCTCGACCAGGAAGAGACGCAGGGCTACATCGAGCACCGGCTCAAGTGTGCCGGCGGCACGGGGCGGCCGCATTTCGAACCTGAGGCCTTTGTCGAGATCTTCAGCGCCAGCGGTGGCATCCCCCGGCGCATCAATGCGATCTGCGACCGGCTGCTGCTTCTGGGGTTCCTGAACGAGAAAGACACGTTGACCGCCGAAGATGTGAGTTCGGTGGCGCGCGAGATCCGCGAGGAGTCGGGTCTGACGCAGCTGGGCGCCGCCCCAGTTGCGCCTGCGTGGTCGGGTGAAGCGGCCGGCGACGAGATGGGCAGGCTGCAGTTCGATCCCGAGACGCTCGACAGCATGGAGGCCCAGATCTCCGGTCTGGACCGGGAGCAGCAGGGCGACCGCCTGCAGCGCCTGGAACGCAGCTTGCTGCGGCTGGAGCGCATCAATCTGGAGGTGCTCGCAATGTTGAAGAAGCTCGTCGTCGCCGCGCGCCGCGGGGGAGAGGACCAAACGCCATGAACGTCGCCACGCCCATCACCAATGCGCTGACCATCGACGTCGAGGACTATTTCCAGGTGTCGGCGTTCGCTCCCTACATCCGCCGCGACGAGTGGGACTCGCGCGAGTGCCGCGTCGAACGCAACGTGCACCGCATCCTGGACATGCTGTCCGGGCATGGCGCCAAGGCCACCTTCTTCACGCTGGGCTGGATCGCGGAACGCTATCCGCAACTGGTGCGTCGTATCGTCGCGGAAGGCCACGAACTGGCCAGCCACGGCTACGGCCACGAGCGCGCGAGCGACCAGAGCGAATACGTGTTCCTGGACGACATCCGGCGTGCCAAGCAACTGCTGGAGGACCTGGGTGGCGTGGCCGTGCAGGGCTACCGGGCTCCCAGCTTCTCGATCGGTACGCGCAACCTGTGGGCCTTCGACTGCCTGCAGGCTGCGGGCTACCGGTACAGCTCCAGCATTTACCCGATCCGGCACGACCATTACGGCATGCCGGACGCGCCGCGGTTCGCCCATTCCGTGCGCGATGGCCTGCTGGAGATCCCGGTCACCACACTGCGCATGCTGCAGCGCAACCTGCCGTCCAGCGGCGGTGGCTACTTCCGCCTGCTGCCGTATGGGCTGTCGCGCTGGATGCTGCGCCGCGTGAACGCCCAGGACCGCGAGGCCGCGATCTTCTACTTCCATCCCTGGGAGATCGACACTCAACAACCGCGCGTGGCCGGCATCGATGCCAAGGCACGCTTTCGCCATTACGTGAACATCGACCGCATGGAAGCCCGACTGGACCGCCTGATGGGCGATTTCAAGTGGGGGCGCATGGACGAGATCTTCCTGCGCCGCGCCGCCACACCGGCCTGACCATTTCCATGCTGACCATCCATCGATTGCAGCCCGGTGATGCCGAAGGAGCCCGGCGCTGGGATGCCTTCGTGCATCAGTGCCCCGAGGCCAGCTTCTTTCACCGTGCCGGCTGGCAAACCCTGCTGCGCGACATCTTTCGGCACGACAGCCATTTCCTCTATGCCGAGGGCGGCGGTGCGATCCAGGGCGTGCTGCCGCTGGGCCACGTCAGGAGCCGCTTGTTCGGCAATGCGCTGGTCAGCACGCCGTTCGGCGTCTACGGTGGCGTGGCAGCAAGCCATCCCGCAGCCGCGCAGTCGCTGGAGCAGGAGGCGCAGAGCCTCGCACGTCGGCTGGACGTGGACCACCTGGAGATGCGCAACGTGCAGCGCCGGCATGCCGACTGGCCGCTACAGGACCTGTACGTCACGTTCCGCAAAAGCATCGTCGCCGACGATGAGGCCAACATGCTGGCCATTCCGCGCAAGCAGCGTGCCATGGTACGCAAGGGCATCAAGAACGGCCTGCTGAGCCGCATCGATCCCGGCGTCGAACGCTTCTTCGCGCTTTACGCGGACAACGTGCACCGCCATGGCACGCCGGCCATGTCCAAGCGCTACTTCCAGGCACTGCTGACGACCTTCGGCAAGGACTGCGAGGTGCTGACCGTCACCTCGCCCGAGGGCCGGCCGCTCAGCAGTGTGCTGAGCTTCTACTTCCGCGACGAGGTGCTGCCCTACTACGCCGGGGACGACGAGGCGGCGCGCGATCTGGCCGCCAACGACTTCAAGTATTGGGAGCTGATGCGCCATGCCGCTGCGCGCGGCGCGCGCGTGTTCGACTACGGCCGCAGCAAGCAGGGCACGGGTTCCTTCGCATTCAAGAAGAACTGGGGTTTCGAGCCGCAGCCACTGCACTACGAATACCAGCTCTACAAGCGCGATGCAGTGCCGCAGAACAACCCGTCCAATGCCAAGTACCAAATGGTGATCCGCACCTGGCGCCGCCTGCCGCGTGCGCTGGTCAACTTCGTCGGCCCGCACATCGTGCGCAACCTGGGCTGAGCGCGGATGGCCACGCTGCTGTATCTGGTGCACCGCATGCCCTACCCGCCCAACAAGGGCGACAAGGTGCGTTCGTACCATTTGCTGCGGCA
>CAJYRH010000007.1 GCA_913776795.1 uncultured Pseudorhodoferax sp.
CTCATTCACGGGCCGCACGCGCGTGGACCATGCCTTTGCGCAGCGTCAGCTGACGCCCCGCATCGCGCTGGAGGCGATCGATTCGGACGTGATCAAGACCTATGTGCGCCTCGGCCTGGGGCTGGGCATCGTGGCCGAGATGGCGGTGCGCGACGATCCCGGCACCGACCTGGTGTCGCGGCCCATGGGCCAGTTGTTCGGCATGAACGTGGCGCGCGTCGCCTTCAAGCGCGGCGCCTACCTGCGCAACTTCGTGTACCGCTTCGCCGAGTTGCTCAGCGACCGCCTGGACCGTCACCTGGTCGCCAAGGCCATGTCCGGCCACGGCAACGACTATGAGCTCTAGCCGCACCCCGAATCTGCGGCCTGCGCCCCTCGCCGGCCGGCCTCGCAGAGGGCGCTGCCTGCGGCGCGGCCGAGCCGGTTGCGCGGCGGCCCTTGCCCGGGTCGCGCCAGCCTTCATTCTGTGAACCCTCCCCCACGTGTTTTTCCGATGACCATCGCACCCCGCACTCCCCAGATCCAGAGCAAGCTGCCCAAGGTCGGCACCACCATCTTCACCGTCATGTCGGCACTGGCGAGCGAGAAGAACGCCGTGAACCTGGGCCAGGGCTTCCCGGACTTTGCGTGCGACCCGCTGCTGGTCGACGCCGTGGACCACGCCATGCGCGCGGGTCTGAACCAGTACCCGCCCATGGCCGGCGTGCCGGCGCTGCGCGAAGCCATCGCCGCCAAGACCCTGGCCTTGCACGGCAAGCGCTACAGCGCGGCGGACGAGATCACCATCACGGCCGGGGCGACGCAGGCCATCCTGACAGCGATCCTGGCCATCGTGAGGCCTGGCGACGAGGTCATCGTGCTGGAGCCTTGCTACGACAGCTACATCCCCAACATCGAGCTGGCTGGCGGCACCGTGGTGCGCGTGCCGCTGGTGCCGGGCACCTTCCGGCCCGACTTCGACAAAATCGCCGCGGCCATCACGCCGCGCACACGCGCCATCCTCGTCAACTCGCCGCACAACCCGAGCGCGACGATCTGGTCGGCCGAGGACATGCGCAAACTCGAGGAGCTGCTGGCACCCACCGACGTGTTCCTGATCAGCGACGAGGTCTACGAGCACATGGTCTATGACGGCCGCGCACACGAGAGCGCGGCCCGCTTCCCAGGCCTGGCGGCGCGGGCCTTCGTGGTCTCCAGTTTCGGCAAGACCTACCACGTGACGGGCTGGAAAGTCGGCGTGGTGGCGGCGCCCGCCGCCCTGACGGCGGAATTCCGCAAGGTGCATCAGTTCAACGTGTTCACGGTCAACACGCCCGTGCAGCACGGCCTGGCAAGCTTTATGGCCGATCCGCAGCGCTACCTCGCGTTGCCGGCCTTCTACCAGGCCAAGCGCGACCTGTTCCGCGCGGGCCTGGCCAGGACCCGCTTCGAACTGCTGCCCAGCGAAGGCAGCTTCTTCCAGTGCGTGGACATCTCGGCCGTCAGCGATCTGCCGGAGTCGGAGTTCTGCAAGTGGCTCACGACCGAAATCGGCGTGGCTGCGATTCCGCTTTCGGCCTTTTACGCCGATAGCTTCGACCAGCGTGTGGTGCGGTTCTGCTATGCCAAGGAAGACGCCACGCTGCGCACCGCGCTGGACCGGCTGGCCAGGCTCTGATCAGCTCCTGGCCGCCAGGCCGAGCCGTTCGATGGTGGCCCTTTCCGAGGCGAAGCTCTCGCGCGCGAACCGCGTGTAGTCGTCGGTGTTCTTGTAGATGATGGTCTGGTCGAACTTGTCGAAAATGGCCAGCACCGCCGGGTCGTCGAGCGTCTTGCGAAAAGCGTCATGCAGGACGCGCACCACGGCCGGGTCCATGCCCTTGGGCCCACAGACGCCGAAGGGCGAGTCCGATACCGTCTTGTAGCCGAGCTCGTCCAGCGTCGGCACCTGGGGCCAGCGCTTGGTGCGCTGGCTTCCGTAGGTGGCCAGCAGGCGCAGCTTGCCGGCCTCCACATGCGGGCCCCAGCCCGTGGCGTCGCTCGCCGACATGACATGCTCTCCGAGCACGGCCTGCATGTTGTCCGCATTGCCCTTGAACGGCACGTGCACGAGTTGAATGCCGGCGCGCTGCGCAAACTCCTCCATGGCCAAATGAGGGCTGGTGCCGGTGCCGGTGTGGCCATAGGTCAACTTGCCAGGGTTGGCCTTGGCATAGGACACGTAGTCCTGAATGGTCTTGATCGGCGAGCTCGACGGCACCACCAGGCCGAAGGTGTAGCCCGTGAGGCAGGCGATCCAGGTGAAGTCCTTCAGCACGTCGAACGACACCTTCTGCATATGCGGCAGGCGGAACACGCCATGGGGCAACTGCGACACCGCGTACCCGTCCGGCTTGGCGTTGACAAGTTCGACAGCTCCCAGTGTGCCGCCGGCACCGGGCTTGTTGTCCACGATGATGCTGGTACCCAGGGTGCGGCCTGCACTGTCCGCGAGGGAGCGGATCACGGCATCGGTGGAACCGCCTGCGGGCCAGGGGCAGATGTAGCGGATCGGCCTGGCCGGGTACGCCTGGGCGTGCACCACGGCGGGTACAGCAACGGCGGCCAGGGCGCCAGCGGAGCGAGCCAGGAACAGGCGGCGATCGGTCATGGGACGTGCCTCAACGAATGGTGGAAGTCGCCGCACTCTATGCAGGAAGACGGCTCGCCCGCCGTAGGAAAACCCTCACCGCCTGTCGCGCCCGGCACCTGCCGACACCTGACGCCCCTCCAGGGAGCATCTCGCCATCACAACAAACCTGAGGGAAGGCCATGACGCTCTCGACGATTCTCCTGATCGTGTTGATCCTGCTTCTGATCGGTGCTCTACCGTCATGGCCACATAGCCGAAGCTGGGGCTACGTCCCAAGCGGCGGCTTGGGCTTGGTGGTGCTGGTCGTCGTGATCCTTCTGCTGATGGGCAGGATCTAGGACCGACGGCGCGTCCAGGCTCGGGGCGGCGCCAGCACCGTGACGCGGTGCACCAGGCTGCGGTCATGGTGGGATGCGTGCGATCCTGTCGTACATCCTGGGTCCCTATTGCACGCCCTTCTTTGGTTGAGAACTCCGTTCACCTGCATTGGAGCCAAGAGGCCTGCAAAGCTGCATGTGCAATTGGGCAGGGGCCTCAGCAGATGTCTCGTTGCAGTGTGCGTGCGAGTCGCACCACGAACGCGGCTCCAGGCCTGCAGTCGTCCGGGGGCTCGGCGCCGTCAGCGGTCGTGGCGGCGCACGGTGATGTCATCGTGAGGCCTGGGAGATGGTCCCTACGGAGGGCCGCCCGCGTGACCCGCCGATGGGTTCGTGGGTCTGCCACGTCGCCCGCTTTGCGATGCATGCGACGCATCGCAGCTCAGGCGCGATCTGATCGCGGTTTCCGCTCGTCTGTCGTCGGTTGGATCGAACGCGTCGCGTG
>CAJYRH010000008.1 GCA_913776795.1 uncultured Pseudorhodoferax sp.
TGCCCGTTGGCGTTTGCGCCCACCTGCGGCCCGGCGACCACCTCACCGCCGCGCACCAGGGCCATGGCCGGACGCTGGCCAGCTTGATCGGTCAGGACGCGGACAGCCACGAAGACCGCGTCGACGCCACGCACCTCGTGGTCGGCGCCGCACACGCAGCCAAATTGCAAGGCAAGGAGGGGATGTCGGTCTGCTTCTTTGGTGATGCAGCGGCAAATGTGGGACAGTTCATGGAATCGCTCAACTGGGCCAGGGTCTACGCGCTGCCCGTGCTGTTCGTCTGCGAGGACCGACCGGGGGTCACCGTCGCCGCAGGCGAGGGCGCCCTGGCGCGCGCGGTGGCCATGGGCGTGCCGGCCGAACAGGTCGATGGTGGCGACGTGCTCGCAGTCCATGCCGCGGCTGGCCGGATGGTGGCGCAGCTGCGTGGTGGTACGGGGCCCTTCCTGCTGCATGCGCGCAGCCGCAGCTGCGTCGCCGGCGTCGTCGATTCCAGCGCGCTGGAGCGGCAAGGCGACCCCATTGCGCGCGCCTGTGCCCGCTACCTGGCCCTGGGCGGCACCGCCCAGGCCTTGCAGCGCATGGAGCGGGCGGCGCAACAGGAGGCCCTGCGCATGCAGGCCGACGCTGCGCCGATGCGCGCAATGCCAGTGCAATCGACCGCCGCGCCGGCGCGGCCCCTGTGGAACTGACGAGGAACCTTCGATGCCTTCTCTCTTTTTGATGCGCCGCCTGTTGCTGGGCGCAGCTGCCCTTGCGTCCTGCGCAACCGCGCTTCCAGTGCTGGCCCAGTCTGGGTGGCCGAACAAGCCCATCCGCATGGTCGTGCCGTTCGCGCCCGGGGGCACCACGGACATCCTGGCCCGCGCGGTCGCGGTCGAGCTGACCAAGTCGCTGGGCCAGCCGGTGGTGGTGGACAACAGGGCCGGGGCGGGCGGCAACATCGGTTCGGACATCGTGGCCAAGGCGGCCCCGGATGGCTACACCATCCTGATGGGCACAGTAGGCACCCATGCCATCAACAAATGGCTCTACGACAAGATGCCCTATGACCCGGTCAAGGACTTCGTCCCCATCAGTCTGGTGGCCGGCGTGCCCAACGTGATGGTGGTCAACGCCGACAAGGCGCGCGCGCTGAAGATCCACAACGTCAAGGACTTCATCGCCTATGCCAAGGCCAACCCGGGCAAGCTCAACATGGCGTCCAGCGGCAACGGCACCTCCATCCATATGGCTGGCGAGCTGTTCAAGACCATGACGGGTGCCTACATGGTGCACTTTCCGTACAAGGGCTCGGGTCCCGCCCTGATGGACATGGTCGGCGGCAACATGGACGTGATGTTCGACAACCTGCCGTCGGCCATGCAGCAGATCAGGGCGGGCAAGCTGACCGCGCTGGCGGTGACCAGCTCCCAGCGCTCGGCCGCGCTGCCCGACGTGCCCACGGTCGAGCAGGCCGGTGGTCCAGAGCTCAGAGGGTTCGAGGCCAGCTCGTGGTTCGGCCTGCTCGCGCCTGCCGGCACACCACCCGAGATCGTGAACCGCATCCAGCAGGACGTGGCCGAGGCCATCAAGAGCCCGGACGTCAACGAGCGTCTGCTCGCGCAGGGCGCGATTCCGAGCGGCAACACGCCGCAGCAGTTCGCTGCGCTGATCGATGCCGAATTGAAGAAGTGGCAGCCCGTGGTCAAGGCCTCGGGCGCGAAGGTCGACTGAAGAAAAGGGGGCTTACACGCCCCAGACCACTTCCTTGCCCGCGGCCTGGGCGCGCCGCAGCATCTCGATGAAGGGCACGGCGCGCTGGCGCAGGGACACCACCTCGGACTTGGTCCTGGGCTGCTCGCCCTTGGCGCGGGCCTCGTCCTCGGCGGCCTTCTGGGCCGCCTCTTCCTCGGCGATCGCCTTCTCCAGCGCGGCGACCGCGCCGGACATCTGCTCGGGCAGGATGATGCCGCTGGGCCCCGGCTCCTTGCCGATCAATTGCAGCACGCGGCGCCCGTTGGGCTCCAGCATGATGAGATCGCCAGTGGCCTTGGACTTGAACTTGAACAGCATGGGTGTCAGCGGTACATGTAGCCGCGGTTGAACGGATAGGCGGATTGTGCGCCCGTCATCGGGCCGCCTCGGGTGTCGCCGCTGGGCCGGCTGGCCAGCATCTGGTGCAGCGAGATCCAGTCGTGCTCGAAGCTCATGGCGCTGCCGGCCAGGTAGAGCCGGTAGGCGCGCAGCACGCGTTCGGCGCTGCCTGCGCCGCGTGCGGTGGAGGCCAGCACCTGGCGGGCTTCGTCCAGCCGCGCCTCCAGCGCATCGGACCAGGCCCACAGCGTGCGCGCATAGTGCGGCCGCAGGTTCTCGGTGTCGACCATCTCCAGGCCGGCCGTGGCCAGCTCGCGCAGCACGTGCGAAACATGCAGCAGCTCGCCGCCCGGGAAGATGTACTTCTCGATGAAGTCCCCCATGCCTGCGCCGAGCTGGTCGTGGTGGACCGACGAGCCCGTGATTCCGTGGTTGAGCACCAGGCCGCCTGGCCGGAGCAGGTCGTGGAGACGCCGGAAGTAGGTCGGCATGTTGGCCCGGCCCACATGCTCGAACATGCCGACCGAGGCGATCTTGTCGAAGGGCCGCTCCTGCAGATCCCGGTAGTCGCACAGCAGCATGCGCGCGCGGCCAGAGAGGCCGCGCCGCCCGATCTCGCGGGTCACGTGGGCGTGCTGGTTGTGCGAGAGCGTGATGCCGGTGGCATCCACGCCGTAGTGCTCGGCCGCCCACAGCAGCAGGCCGCCCCAGCCTGCGCCGACGTCCAGGAAGCGCTCGCCGCTGCGCAGCATGAGCTTCCTGCAGATGTGGTCGAGCTTGGCCTCCTGGGCCTCGCCAAGGCCCATGTCGGCCTCGCGGAAGTAGGCACAGGAGTAGACGCGCCTGTCGTCCAGCCAGAGTGCGTAAAACGCGTCCGAGACGTCGTAGTGGAACTGGATCTGCTCCGCATCCCTGGCCTGCGAGTGCGCGCCCCGCGATCTGGCGCGGCGCAGCATGCCGGCCCACCAGCCCGAAGAGGACTGTTCGCCGGGATGCCCAGGCAACAGCCCGGCGGCCACTTCCATGAGATCGCGCATGCGGCCCTGCACCTGCACGCGGCTCTCCACGAAGTCCTCGGCCAGCCGACCGATCTGCCCCTTGGCCATGGCCATCAGGCCGGACCAGTCCTGGAACGACAGCGTGACCAAGGCGCCGGCGGCGCCCACGCGTTCACCGGCCGGCAACTGCAAGGCGACAGGAACCGGCAATCCCCGCAGCTGGGCCTCGATCTGGACGATGAGGGGGTTGCGCATGCGGGAAATTCTTCCCACTCGAACGCGTGCTGGTCAAGGCTGCCGGTGTAGGACATGGCCGCTTGCCGTCCGGCTTCAGGCTCACCGCCAGCACATGAACGACAGGAGGCGCTTCGGCGTTGCCGTCCGGCGGCGCACTGCTCCGCCGGCATCTTCGGCGAGCGCGTGTTGCAAGGCTGCCCCAGTGCGCAGGCCGCGCCAGGCCGCTGCGCTACCAGGCCACCGCGTGCGCCTGACGGCGCAGGTCGGCCACGGCCTCCAGCCCTCCATGGGCATGGACACGCACGGCCTTCACCGAACCGAAGTACAGGGGCTGGCCGGCGTCCTCGCTGACGGTGAGCCCGTGCGCGCGCAAGGCCGGTGCCACGCCGGCGTCCATGCCAGCCTCCAGCAACACCGCGCCTGCGTCGTCGAGGCTCCAGCGCGGCCGCCCGGCGAGTTCTCCCAGCGTGGCATCGGTCTCCAAAGCGCCGCTGGCGAGCTGCAGTCCCCCGGTGGTCTGGCCGATCCCGCCGGGCGAAACCGCAGCCAGCTCGGCCCGGTTGCCGTGCACCACCATCCAGGGCGACAAGGTGTGTGCAGGCCGTGCGCCTGGATGCACGCTGTTGGGCAGGCCCGGCTCGGCGCGGAACTCTGCCATGCGGTTGTTCAGCAGCACGCCGGTGCCTGGGTCCACGGCGCCGCTCCCCAGTGGCTGGAACACGCTTTGCAGCAGGGCCACGGCATTGCCGTCCACGTCCATGGCGACAAAGCCCGTCGCATCGGCCGGTGCCAGCCGCGTTGCCATCGGGTCGAGCTCGGCGAGCGCCGCATCGGCCACGGCCCGCTCGACCCGATGGCAACGCGGCTGGCACC
>CAJYRH010000009.1 GCA_913776795.1 uncultured Pseudorhodoferax sp.
CTGCGGCTGCAATCGATGGGTGTGACCGAGCCCACCACCGGCACCGACACCACCCAGATCAAGACCACCGCGGTGCGCCGCGGCGACCGCTACGTGGTCAACGGCCAGAAGGTGTGGATCTCGCGCGTGCAGCACTCCGACCTGATGATCCTGCTGGCCCGCACCACGCCGCTGGCCGAGGTGAAGAAAAAGAGCGAAGGCCTGTCCATCTTCCTGGTCGACCTGAAGACCGCGATCGGTCACGGCATGGACGTGCGGCCGATCCCGAACATGGTCAACCACGAGACCAACGAGCTGTTCTTCGAGAACCTGGAGATTCCGGCCGAGCACCTGATCGGCGAAGAAGGCCAGGGCTTCAAGTACATCCTCGACGGGCTGAATGCCGAGCGCACGCTGATCGCCGCCGAATGCATCGGCGACGGCTACTGGTTCATCGACCGCGTGACCGCCTACGTGAAGGACCGCGTGGTCTTCGGCCGGCCCATCGGCCAGAACCAGGGGGTGCAGTTCCCCATCGCCGAAAGCTACATCGAGGTGGAAGCCGCCAACCTGATGCGCTGGAAGGCCTGCGAGCTGTTCGATGCCCATCAGCCCTGCGGCGCGCAGGCCAACATGGCCAAGTACCTGGCGGCCAAGGCCAGCTGGGAGGCGGCCAACGCCTGCATCCAGTTCCACGGCGGCTTCGGCTTCGCCTGCGAATACGACGTGGAGCGCAAGTTCCGCGAGACGCGGCTGTACCAGGTCGCGCCGATCTCCACCAACCTGATCCTGAGCTACGTGGCCGAGCACATCCTCGGCCTGCCGCGCTCGTTCTGAGGAGGACAACATGGAGCCCCCACGCTCACTTCGTTCGCTGCCCGCCGAGGGGGCGCCCACTGGCTTGGGGCTTCCCGGCGCGAGTGGCATGAGTGACCACCCCAGCAAGGACCTCGCCGCCTTCGCGGCCGGCCTGCGCTTCGAGGACATCCCTGCGCCAGTGCTGCGCCGCACCGAGGACCTGTTCCTCGACTGGTTCGGCTCGGTGCTGGCCGGCAAGGGTTCGCGCGCGGTCGAGTCCATCGCCGCGGTCGCGCGCGCCATGGGGCCAAGCGACGGCGCCAGCGAGGTGCTGATCTCGCGCACGCGCTCCAGCCCGCTGTTCGCCGCCATGGTCAATGCCGCGGCATCCCACGTGGCCGAGCAGGACGACGTGCACAACGGCTCGGTGTTCCACCCCGCGGCCGTGGTGTTCCCGCCCGCGCTGGCCGTGGCCCAGGCCATCGGCGCCTCGGGCAAGGATCTGCTCGTGGCCTCGGTGGTCGGCTACGAGGTCGGCATCCGCATCGGCGAGTTCCTGGGCCGTTCGCACTACCGCATCTTCCACACCACGGCCACGGTGCCGGCCGTGGCCGCCGCGGCCGCCGGGGGCCGCCTGCTGGGGCTGGACGCCGGCAAGATGCTGCACGCCTTCGGCTCGGCCGGCACCCAGGCCGCCGGCCTGTGGGAGTTCCTGCGCGACGCGGCCGACAGCAAGCAGCTGCACACCGCCAAGGCCGCCAGCGACGGCCTGCTGGCCGCCTACCTGGCGCAGGACGGGTTCACGGGCGCGCAGCGCATCCTGGAAGGCAAGCAGGGCATGGGCGCTGGCATGTCGACCGACGCCAACCCGGCCAGGCTGACCGACGGCCTGGGCACGCGCTGGACGCTGGCCGAGACCTCGTTCAAGTACCACGCCTCGTGCCGGCACACGCACCCCGCCGCCGACGCGCTGCAGCAGGTGGTGCGCGCGCATGGCCTCAAGCTCGCCGACATCGCCCAGGTCACCACCCACGTGCACCAGGGCGCCATCGACGTGCTGGGCCCGGTGACTGACCCGCGCACCGTGCACCAGAGCAAGTTCTCGATGGGCACGGTGCTGGGCCTGATCGGCGCCTTCGACCGCGCGGGCCTGGCGGAATTCGATGCGCACTTCCGCAGCCCCGACGTGGTCGCTCTGCGCGACAAAGTCACCATGGTGCTCGACCCCGAGGTCGACGGCGCCTACCCTCGGCGCTGGATCGGCAAGGTCACGGTGCAGACGACCGACGGCCGCACGCTGCAGGGCCGCGTGGACGAACCCAAGGGCGACCCGGGCAACACGTTGAGCCGTGCCGAGATCGAGGCCAAGGCGCTGCAGCTGTCCGCTTACGCGAACGGCGCAAGTGCCGACGAGACACGCGGCGTGGCCGAACGCGTCTGGCGCATGGCCGAGTGGCCGCGCGTCACCAACCTGCTGTAAACACCCCATTCCCAAGACGAAGGAGCAACAACATGAGCGAACAAACATTGATGGCCGGCAAGGTCGTGGTCGTGACGGGCGCCGGTGGCGGCATCGGCCGCGACATCGCGCTGGCGCTGGCCAAATCCGGCGCACGCGTGGTGGTCAACGACATCGGCGCGTCCGTGAGCGGCGAAGGCAACGACGCCGGCCCCGCGCAGAAGGTCGTCGACGAGATCAAGGCCCTGGGCGGCGAGGCCGTGGCCAACACCGACAGCGTGTCCGATGCACGCGGCGGCGCCCGCATCGTGACCTCCGCGCTGGACAGCTTCGGCCGCATCGACGGCGTGGTGAACAACGCCGGCATCCTGCGCGACCGCTTCTTCCACAAGATGAGCGACGAGGAATGGGACGCCGTCATCAAGGTCCACCTGTACGGCAGCTACCACGTGAGCCGCGCGGCCGCCACGCACTTCAAGGAGCAGAACTCCGGCGTGTTCGTGCACATGACCAGCACTTCGGGCCTGATCGGCAACTTCGGCCAGGCCAACTACGCGGCCGCCAAGCTGGGCCTGGCTGCGCTCTCCAAGTCCATCGCGCTGGACATGCAGAAGTTCAACGTGCGCAGCAACTGCATCGCGCCGTTCGCCTGGAGCCGCATGATCGGCTCCATCCCGACCGAGACGGAGGCCGAGAAGGCACGCGTGGAACGCATCAAGCAGATGACGCCGGCCAAGATCGCGCCGCTGGCCGTGGCGCTGTGCAGCGACGCGTCCAAGGACACCAACGGCCAGATCTTCGCCGTGCGCAACAACGAGATCTTCCTGATCAGCCAGCCGCGCCCGGTGCGCTCGGTGCACCGCTCCGAAGGCTGGACGCCCGAATCCGTGCTGAGCCACGCGCTGCCGGCGATGAAGGCCAGCTACTTCGACCTGGACCGCTCGGGCGACGTGTTCACCTGGGATCCGGTTTGACCGCAGCTGCTGCGCCGTCTCGGCGCGGCAACCGAAGAAGGAGGCCGCGGTAGCGCACAGCCGCCGCCTGATCTCGCTGGGTCCTGCAAGCTTCGGATGCTGGCCGCCGGCCGCGACAACCAGGCGGCGGGTGCCGCAGCGTGGCCCTCGTTGCGCCCCGTGCGGGTGCGGCTGCCGAGAGAGCCCTGACAATCAGCCTTCGCGCCGCGCGCAGCAGCATCTGCCAGGTGGCGTCGCCCCTGCACAGGTGCGCCCGCGCTGTGAATGCAGCGTCCGTCGGTCAGGCTGCTCCGGTTCCCGGGCACGCCCCTTCGCAAAGGAATGTCGTGATCTTGGTTCTGGAGTTGGCGCGCGGTCTGGCGGCACTGTGGGTGTTCTTCTTTCATGTGCGAGGGGCATTCGAAGCCTCGTCGCCGCTGGTCTTCGAGATCTCGTCCCATGGGTGGCTCGGTGTCCCGATGTTCTTCGTGATCTCGGGTTATGTCATCACTTGCTCAGCCGAGTCTTCCCGCATCCACGACCATCCGCCGATCCGGTTTCTGAAAGCGCGGCTGCGTCGGATCTATCCGGCGTTCTGGGCCTCTGTCCTGGTGGTGCTGGCGGTACCTTATGTGATGGAGGCGGTCAGCGCGCTCAAGTCAGGCAGCTATGCCATGCCGCGGAACCTGCTGGCCGTCTACGACGGCACCGAGTGGTTGCATTTTCTGTTGCTAACCAAGGTGTTCTGGGCCCAAAGCACCGACCTGCAGCAACAGTTCAGCGCCATCAATGCGGTGTACTGGACGCTCGCCATCGAGGTCCAGTTCTACATCGTCGTCTTTCTCGCGCTGTGCTGTGGACCAGGCTACCGATACGTCATCCTGGCAGTGTCCGCCGCGTCCATGGTGTGGCTGGTGGCAGCACCCGATGCCATGCCGGGCCTGTTCATCCATCACTGGGCCGCCTTTGCGGTCGGTGCCGGACTCGCCTACCTGCACCGGTTGGGTGTTCGGCCGCAGTCTTTCTTCCAGCCGTGGACGGCGCAGGCTCTCGCTGGTGCGGTCGGATTCGTCGGCGCCTTGGTTCTGGGCGCTGCGTTCGATGGCAGTCTTCTCTTCGCCAGCCTCTTTGCAGGTGTGCTTTTCCTCGCCAGCGGCATGGAAGGGCTGCTCGTGCGTGTCCAGAAGGGACCTCGGCGCGCGGTCTACTGGCTTCTCAAGCCCTGGCTGGTACTGGGCGCCATGTCGTATTCCGTCTATCTGCTCCATCTGGAGCTGTGCAAGCTGACCACGATGTTCGTCCGCCAAATGGTTGGGCCCGACAGCATCTTGTTTGGGCTTGGAACGGTAGCGGGCACCTTGTGCCTGTGCTATCCGTTCTATGTGCTTGTCGAGCGCAGATTCATGAGCCGCAACTACCGCAAACTTCATGAGGGCGTGCTGGCGCAGCCAGCGGTCGCGCCTGACCGGCGCTGAAGCGCACGAGGCACCAGCATCGGTGCTGGTGGCGCGCCGCGTCCAGGGTGGCAGCGCGCCGCGCCGCGCTTGCCTCAGACAACTTCATTTCAGGCTCTCCACCTTCCCGATCGGCTCCAGGTCCACGCCGTTGTAGCGCACCGGCTGCATCGCAGCGACCGCGTGCAGGTCTTCCGGGCTGCTGGCGATGGTCACGCCCGGCAGCAGCAACTCGACCTTGGGGTTCTTGAGGTTGCTGGCGATGCGGCGGATGTTGTCGCGCGTCAGGTTGTCGCCGCACTCGCGCAGCACATGGGCCATGAGCTGGGCCGCCACGTAACCTGTCACACCCGAGCTGTTGAGCGGATCCACGCCGGGCGCGTAGGTCTTGAGCAGCTCCTTGTAGGCCTTCATCTCGGGGTCGTTGTCCCAGGCCTTGGAGCCGGGGTCCTTGTAATAGGCCAGGGTGATCGCGCCCTTGGCCTTGTCGGCACCGGCCGGCTCCATGGCCATCTTGACCGAGGCGCCCGCGATGTTCACATAGCGCTCGGGCGTCCAGCCGATCTCTGCGGCCTTGCGCAGGGCCTGGGCCGTGGTGCGCGCAGTCGAGGCCAGCACCAGCACGTCGGCGCCTGAACTCTTGAGCTGCACGATCTGCGAGTCCACCGTGGGGTCGGTCACCTCGAAGGTGGCCTGCGCGATGAGGCTGGCGTTCTTGCCGGCCAGGCCTTCCTGCAGGCCCTTCAGGATCTCGCGGCCCAGGTCGTCGTTCTGCATCAGGATCGCGACCTTGGCGCCGGGCTTGTTCGCCGCGATGTGGCTGGCGAACACCTTGCCCTCGCCGCGGTAGCTGCCCAGCATGGGCGTGGTCCAGGGGTACTGCTTGGCGTTGTCGAACTGGCTGGCGCCGCTCTGCAGGAACAGCTGCGGCACCTTCTTGGCGTTCATGTAGCGCTGGATCGCCATGTTGCTGGCCGTGCCCAGGCTGCTGAACCAGGCCAGGATCTGGTCCTGCTCGACCAGGCGGCGCGCCACTTCCACCGTCTTGGGCGGAGAGTACTGGTCGTCATACATGAGCAGCTTGACCTTGCGGCCGTTGATGCCGCCCTGCGCGTTGAGCCGCGCGAAATAGGCCTCGGCCACCTTGCCGATGATGGAGTAGCCCGACACCGGGCCCGACAGCGGCATCGGGATGCCCAGCAGGATCTCGGTGTCGCTGGCGCCCGGGTCGTACTGCTTCTGGGCGAAGGCGAGGGGGGCGAGCAGGCTGCCGGCCAGGGCGGTGGCGGACAGCGCCAGCGTGCGGCGGGTGATGCGCATGGAGTCTCCGGGTTGGAATGGTTTTGGTGCGCCCTGCGGCGCAGGCGGCCTTGGACTATGGCGCTGGCCGTGCCCCTGCACCATGGCCGAAGCGATCACGCGCATTGGCGCAATCGATCCTCAGTCGCCCGTGCGCTCGCCTGCCACCTTGCGCACCAGGTCCCAGGCGACCTGGGCGACCGGCGCCAGCGCGCGGTGCCTGCGCCGCACCAGCACCACGCGGCGCTCCATGCGCGGCGCCAGCGGCCGCATGACCAGGCCCGGCAGCCCGCCCGGCGGCAGCGCCAGCAGGGGCACGACCGAGATGCCCAGCCCCGCGTCCAGCATGCGGAAGATGGTCGTCGGGTGGCCGACCTCCTGCGCCACGGGTGCCTGCACGCCGTGGGTGCGCAACGCCTCGTCGATCAGCCGGCGGCTGCCCGAGGCGTGGTCCAGCAGCACCAGCGGCTCGCCGGCCAGCGCGGTCCAGCGCACGCTGCGGCGCCGCGCCAGCGGATGGCCGGCCGGGCAGACCAGGCAGAAGGGCTCGGTCAGGATGGTCTCCGCATGCAGGTCGGCGCTCTGCGCTGGGTCGATCACCACACCGAAGTCCACCTCGCCCGCGAGCACGCTGGCCAGCGCGTCGTGCTGGATGCGGTCCAGCAGCACCAGCTCCAGGCCCGGGTGCTCCAGCCGGCAGCGCGCAATGCAGTTGGGCAGCAGGTTGGCCGACAGCGTGGGGCTGCTGGCCACGCGCACACGGCCCTGGCGCTGGGTGGCCAGGCCGCGCACGTCCAGCAGCATGGTGTCGAGTTCGTCCAGCAGGCGGTCCAGCCGCGCGGCCAGGCTGCGGCCGGCCTCTGTCAACACCACCTCGCGCGTGGTGCGGTCCAGCAGCTTCAGGCCCAGCTGCTGCTCCAGCTCGGTCACGCAGCGGCTCACGGCCGGCTGGGTCAGGCCGATCTGGTCGCCGGCCCGCGTGAAGCTGGCCTGCGCCGCCACGGCCTGGAACACACGCAACTGGCGCAGGCTCACATTCATGCGGCCGAATCATAGATGCATCAGATCAATCCATTTCTCTTTGGTGTGGCAACGCGGTCCAATCGGTGCATTCCTGTTCTTTCGCTCCGACCATGGCCCGCTCCCGCCTGCTGCCTGACAACTTCACGCTGTACCTCGTCTCCACCGTCATCCTGGCCAGCCTGCTGCCGGCCTCCGGCCGCCTGGCCCAGGTGCTGGAGGTGGCCACCACCGCGGCGGTGAGCCTGCTGTTCTTCCTGCACGGCGCCAAGCTGTCGCGCCAGGCCATCCTGGCCGGCATCGGCCACTGGCGGCTGCACCTGGTGGTGGTGGCCAGCACCTTCGTGTTGTTCCCGCTCTTGGGCTGGGCGCTCAGGCCGCTGCTGCAGCCGCTGGTCACGCGCGACCTGTACACCGGCATCCTGTACCTGTGCGCGCTGCCGGCCACCGTGCAGTCGGCCATCGCCTTCGTGTCGATGGCGCGCGGCAACATCCCGGCCGCGGTCTGCAGCGCCTCGGCCTCCACGCTGCTGGGCGTGGCCTTCACCCCGCTGGTGGTGGGCCTGCTGCTGTCGCAGAACGCCGCCATGGGCGACCCGCTCGACGCCATGGGCCGCATCGGCCTGCAGCTGCTGCTGCCTTTCATCGCGGGCCACCTGCTGCGGCCATGGCTGGCGGGCTTCCTGCAGCGCCGGGCTTCGGTCATGAAGGTGGTGGACCAGGGCTCGATCCTGCTCGTGGTCTACGCGGCCTTCAGCCATGCCGTGATCGACGGCCTGTGGTCGCAGGTGCCGCCCTCGGCGCTGGCCGGCCTGCTGGTGGTCTGCGCCGTGCTGCTGGGCCTGGTGCTGGTGATCACCACCTGGAGCGCGCGCCGCATGGGCTTTTCGAAGGAGGACGAGATCACCATCGTGTTCTGCGGCTCCAAGAAGAGCCTGGTCAGCGGCGTGCCCATGGCCAAGGTGCTGTTCGCGGCCAACGTGGCCGGCGCCATCGTGCTGCCGCTGATGCTGTTCCACCAGATGCAGCTGATGGTGTGCGGGGTGCTGGCGCAGCGGTATGCCAGGCGCGCGCAGGCGCCGGCCCAGGTGCCGGAAGGCGTGGCGGCTGGCCCGCAACGCTGAGCGCGTGGCCGGCTGCTAGGATCCGCAACATGACCCGCACCGTTGGCCAGCATGACCGCTCCGAGCTCATCCTCGACCCCGCCGAAGCGCTGCGGCGTGGCCGCGGCCTCGATGCGATGTTGGGGAGTCTTCGTGTCGCGCGCCCGCGCGGCGTCACGCGCGCCACCCACCGTGCCATGAACGAGGCCGACGACGCGCGTCAGTTGGCCATGGCGCGCCTGCTCAACCCCCGACGCTGAGCACGCCATGGACGCCGATGGTCTGCTCGATCTGCTGCGGCGTTTGCAGGGCGAGAGAGTGCAGTACATCCTCGGCGGCGGGCAGGCGGTGCGGCTGAACGGCTTCGTCCGCGCGACCGAAGACATCGACCTGCTGCTGCCTTCCTCCATCGACAACGGCCGCCGCGTGATCCGCGCCCTGTCCTTCCTGCCGTCCAGTCAGGAGCTGGATCCGCAGTGGTTCGAGGTGCCGCCCGACGAGCCCGAAAACATCCGCGTGGCCGACGCCTTGCTGATCGACCTGCTGTTCGCCGCGAACGGCCAGACCTACGAAAGCCTGCAGCCCCACGTGCGCACCGTGGCGGTGGACGGCGTGGACATTCGCACGCTGGACATCGAAGGCCTGCTCAAGACCAAGACCGACTACCGCGACAAGGACCGCATCGACCGGGACGCGCTGCAGCGCATCAAGTCCCAGCTGTAGGTACCAAAGCTACAGCAGCCGGTCCGCAAAGCTGAAATTCGCCAGGTGCCGCACCAGCTCCGCCGCCAACCGGGGCAGCGGCTGCCCGGCACGGTTGACGATCTTGGTCTCGCGCTGGGCCCAGGCATCGGTGAGCGGCACCAGGGCCAGCTTCATGGTGCGTGCGTGGCGCGCGGCCGACGAGCGCGGCAGGATGCCGATGCCCACGCCGGCTTCCACCAGCAGGCAGATCGACTCGAAGCTCGACACCTGAATGCGGAACTCCAGGTTGCGGCCGATGCTCCGGGCCAGCGGCGGCAGGAAGTTGGCCAGCGCGCTGCCCTCGGCCAGGGAGATGTGCGGCTCGTCCAGCGTCTGCACGAAGTCGATCTGCGCCAGCGTGGCCATGGTGTGCCGGGCCGGCACCACGACGACCAGCTCGTCGGCCACGAAGTCGCGCACCTCCAGGCCCTGGGTGTCCACGTTGCCGGCGACCAGGCCGATGTCGGCATGGGCCTCGTGGATCGCGATCACGATCTCGTGGCTGAGACGCTCGCGCAGGTCGATGCTGACGTCCTTGTGCTGGGCCAGGAAGCTGGCCAGCGCGGAGGGGAGGGCGCTCGTGATCGAGGTGGTGTTGGCCAGCACGCGCACGTGTCCTTTGGCACCCTGGGCGTAGTCCCGCAGGTCGATCTTCAGGTGGTCCACCTGCTGCAGCACCTTGCGCGCGTGGTGCAGCAGCGCCTCGCCTGCCGGGTTCAGTTCCACCCCCTGGGGCTTGCGGTAGAACAGCTTGGCGCCGATGCTGTCTTCCAGCTGCTTGATGCGCGTGCTGGCCGCGGCCAGCGAGATGCAGGCGCGCTCGGCGCCGCGCCGCAGGTTGGATTCCTCGGCGACGTAGACGAACAGGCGAAGGTCGAACAGGTCGAAGTGCATGGCGTGGGGCCGCGAGCGTACCGCACCGGCGCGAACACCCCCTTTGCCAAAAACTGATGGCCGCCGGGCCGGCCCGGTGCCATCCTCGCCGCTCCGGCACCTGCCCACAACAAGCCCATCAGGAGACTCGACCATGCCGCACACCTTCCACCGCCCCCTCCGCCGTGGGCTGCTGGCCGGCCTGCTGGGCGCCGCCGCGCTCGCCAACGCACCGGCCTGGGCGCAGCAGCAGCCGGTGCGCCTGGTCGTCGGCTATGCGGCCGGCGGCCCGGTCGACACGGCAGCACGCCAGTTCGCCCAGGTGTTCGGCCGTGAACTGGGCCGCACGGTGATCGTGGAGAACAAGGCCGGCGTGGCCGGCGCGCTCGGCGGCGAGACCGTGGCGCGCGCCACGCCCGATGGCAGCGTGCTGTACTTCGGCGCCAGCCCCACGCTGACGATCACCCCGCACGTGATCAAGAGCATGCCGTTCGACACCGTGCGCGACCTGACGCCGCTGTCGCCCGTGCTGACCTACGCCAACGCGCTGGTGATCAACAAGGACCTGCCGATCACCAGCCTCAAGGAGCTGATCGCGTACGCCAAGGCCAACCCCGGCAAGGTGTCCTACGGCTCGGCCGGCATGGGCGCCTCGAACCACCTGTCCGGCGAGCTGTTCGCCAAGCAGAGCGGCATCACGCTGACACACGTGCCCTACAAGGGCAACGCGCCGGCCATGACCGATGTGATCGGCGGCCAGCTGAGCATGATGTTCGACATCGTGAGCACCGCGCGCAACTACATCCAGACCAACCGCGTGCGCCCGCTGGTCGTCACCTCGCGCGAGCGCAACGCCTCGCTGCCCGACGTGCCCACCATGCGCGAGGCCGGCCTGCCCGGCTACGAGGTGATCGGCTGGTACGGCGTCTACGGCCCGGCCCAGATGAAGACCGAGCAGGTGGCGCTGGTCAACACCGCGGTGAACCGCGCGCTGGCCGACGAAGGCCTGCGCAAGCTCTGGGCCGAGCAGGGCTACGACATGTGGAGCGGCGCGCCCGCCGTGCTGGCCGAGCAGCAGCGCAAGGACCTGGAGATGTGGCGCGGCGTGACCAAGGACATCAAGTTCGAGTGAGGGTCGCCATGTCCAAGCACTTCATGCCCTGGATCGCGGCACTGGCCTTCGCCGCACCCGCCTTCGCGCAGGACGCCTGGCCCAGCAAGCCCGTCACCATCATCGTGCCGGCCGCGCCGGGCGGCACCACCGACATCGTCGCGCGGCTGCTGGCCGACGGCCTCTCGCGCGCCTGGGGCCAGAGCGTGGTGGTCGACAACAAGGCCGGTGCCGCCGGCATCATCGGCACGCAGCAGCTGGTGCGCTCCGCGCCCGACGGCACCACGCTGATCATGGGCAACATCGGCCCCAACGCGATCAACTACAGCCTGTACAAGAAGCTGCCCTACAAGGCCACCGACTTCGCGCCCGTGACGCTGGCCGTCTCGGTGTCCAACGTGCTCGTGGTCAACGCCGAATCGGGCATCACCAGCGCGAAGGACCTCATCGCGAAACTCAAGGCCGAGCCCGCCAAGCACGCCTTCGGCTCCTCGGGCAAGGGCCAGTCGCCGCACCTGTCGGGCGAAATGTTCCTGCAGCGCACCGGCACGAAAGCCGAACACGTGGCCTACAAGGGCGCCGGCCCTGCCGTGGCCGCGCTGCTGGCCAACCAATACACCTTCATGGTGGACAACCTGCCCAGTTCCATCGCGCAGATCCAGGGCGGCAAGTTCCGCGCACTGGCATTGACCGGCGCCACGCGCAGCCCGCAGCTGCCCGACGTGCCCACCATGGCCGAGGCCGGTGTGCCCGACATGGTCGTCACTGCCTGGTTCGGCCTGGTGGCGCCGGCCGGCACGCCGCCGGCCATCGTGAGCAAGATCCAGCAGAGCGCCCGCCAGGTGCTGCTGGCCCCGGAGAACGCCGAGCGCCTGCGCGCCATGGGCGCCGAACCCGGTGGCAACACGCCGGCAGAGTTCGCCCGCTTCATCGATGCCGAGCGCGCGCGCTGGCACAAGACCGTCGAAGCCGCCGGGCTCTCGATGGACGAATGACTTTCCCTGACCCTTTGATGGACCCGACATGATCCGCGACCCCGACATCACCCAGGCCTTCCTCGACAGCGTGCGCACGTTCGTCAACGAGCGCCTGATCCCGGCCGAGAACACCGTCGCCGAGACCGACCAGATCCCCGAAGACATCGTCCAGGAGATGAAGGCCATGGGCCTGTTCGGCCTGACCGTGCCCGAAGAGTACGGCGGCCTGGGCGCGACCATGGAGGAGGAGTCGCTGATCATGTTCGAGATGGGCCGCACCTCGCCGGCCTTCCGCTCGCTGTTCGGCACCACCGTGGGCATCGGCTCGCAGGGCATCCTGATCGATGGCACGCAGGCGCAGAAGGACCACTGGCTGCCCAGGCTCGCCAGCGGCGAGCTGACTGCCAGCTTCGCGCTCACCGAGCCCGAGGCCGGCTCGGACGCGGCCTCGCTGCGTACCACGGCGCGCCGCGGCACCGACGAGAAGGGCGACCACTACATCGTCAACGGCAGCAAACGCTACATCACCAATGCGCCGACGGCCGGCATCTTCACGCTGATGGCGCGCACCGACCCCAACAACAAGGGAGCGGGCGGCGTGTCTTCCTTCATCGTCGACGCCAGGTCGCCCGGCATCACGGTCGGCAAGCCCGACAGGAAGATGGGCCAGCGCGGCGCGCACACGGCCGACGTGCACTTCGACAACGTGCGCGTGCCGGCCGAGAACATCATCGGCGGCAAGGAGGGGCAGGGCTTCAAGACCGCGATGAAGGTGCTGGAGAAGGGCCGCATCCACATCGCCGCGATCTGCGTCGGCGCGGCCGAGCGCATGCTGGACGACGCGCTCAGGTACGCCATGGAGCGCCGCCAGTTCGGCCAGCCCATCGCAGAATTCCAGCTGGTGCAGGCCATGCTGGCCGACAGCAAGATGGAAGCCTATGCGGCGCGCTGCATGGTCATCGACGCCGCCCGCCGGCGCGACAACGGCGAGAACGTCTCGACCGAGGCCTCCTGCTGCAAGCTGTTCGCGTCCGAGATCTGTGGCAAGGTGGCCGACCGCGCGGTGCAGATCTTCGGCGGCTCGGGCTACGTGGCAGACCACGGCATCGAGCGCTTCTACCGCGACGTGCGCCTGTTCCGCCTGTACGAGGGCACGAGCCAGATCCAGCAGCTGGTCATTGCGCGCAACATGATCAAGGCGGCATCCTGAGACAACCCCAAAAGCCGCAGCGTGGCTCCCCCCTTCTGCTGCGTGAAGGGGGGAACATCCAGCGGTCTGGCAGAGCCAGCCCCGCGGATGTCGCTGGCATGGCCTGCTCCTCGGCCTTGCGCTCCGTGGCGCACGGGCCGCAGCGTTCTTGTTGGTGACGGCGCACCGCGCCGCGGAGGTATGAGATGACGATCCCATCGCTGCGCGCGCTGTTCGGCGAGCGGCTGCGCCTGCCGCTGATCGCCGCCCCGATGTTCCGCGTGTCGGGGCTGGACCTCACCCTGGCGGCCTGCCGCGCCGGCGTGGTCGGCTCCTTCCCCACGGTCAACTGCCGCGGCGTGGCCGAGCTGGACCAGTGGCTCACGCGCCTCACAGCCGAACTCGGCCCGCAGGACGCGCCGTTCTGCCCAAACCTCATCATGCGGCGCGAGAACCTGCGCGAGGAGCTGGCCTGCCTGCTGCGCCACCGCGTGGAACTCGTGATCACCAGCGTGGGCGCGCCGGACCCCGTGGTCGCGCCGCTGCACGACATCGGCTGCAAGGTGCTCGCGGACGTGGCCTCGGTGCGCCATGCCGAAAAAGCCATCGCGGCCGGCGTGGACGGCCTCGTGCTGCTGACGGCGGGCGCCGGCGGGCAGACTGGCTGGGCCAACGGCCTGGCCTTCGTGCGCGCCGTGCGGGCCTTCTACGACGGCCCCATCGTGCTGGCCGGCGGTGTCTCCGATGGCGCGGCGTTGCTGGCCGCGCAGGTGGCGGGCTGCGACCTGGGATACATGGGCACCAAGTTCATCGCCACCGACGAGAGCATGGCCGAGGATGGTTACAAGCAGATGCTGGTGGACAGCCGGCTGGACGACGTGCTGCTCTCGCGCGCGTTCACGGGCCTGGAGACCAACACGCTGATCCCGTCCATCGTGGCCGCGGGCCTGGACCCCAAGGCCCTGCCCACCGACATGACCGCCGAGCGCGCCAACGCGCTGTACGGCAGCGGCGGCGAGAGCAGCATCCGGCGCTGGCGCGACATCTGGAGCGCGGGCCACAGCGTCTCGGGCGTGGACCGGCGCGGCAGCGTGGCCGCGCTCGTGGAACAGACGGCCGCCGAGTACAAGGCGGCCGCACAGGCCGCCATGGCCTGGTTGCCTGGGGTTGCAGGAGCGGCTCGATGAACACAGCCCACCAGCATCCCACCTACTGCGGCCTCGTGCTGCGGGCGCTCGCGCGTTATCCGAACCGCGTGGCTTTCCAGACCGCGGAGCGCCAGGTGCGCTATGCCGACGCATTCGACTTCATCGGCCGCACCCAGGCCGTGCTGCAGGCCTGTGGCCTGCAACGCGGCCAGCGCGTGGCCCTGCTCAGCGCCAACCGCTGGGACAGCTGGTGTGCCGGCGTCGCGGCCCAGGCCCTGGGCGCGGTCGTCACCTCGCTGCACCCGCTGGGCGCGCTCGACGCCCACCTCTACCAGCTGGCCGATGCCGAGGCCGCGGTGCTCATCGTCGACGCCCAGGGCTTCGGCGGGCGCGGTGGCGATCTGGCCGCGCGCTGCCCCGGCCTGCAGGTGCTCACGCTGGGCCCGGCCGGCTACGGCCAGGATTTGCTGAAGCTCGCGGATGCTCATGGCACGGCCAATGCCTTGGACCTCTCGCAGCCCGGCGGCATCGCCACGCTGAACTACACGGGCGGCACCACGGGCCAGCCCAAGGGCGTGGTCAAGACCTCGGCCGCCAACGCGCTGATGTCGCTGACCGTGATGGCCGAGTTCGAGCTGCCGCGCCGGCCCGGCTTCCTGGCCGTGGCGCCGATCAGCCACGTGACCGGCACCAACGTGCTGCCCGTGCTGTGCAAGGGCGGCACCGTGCACCTGCTGGACCGCTTCGATCCCGAGCGCATGCTCACCACCATCGCGCGCGAACGCATCAACTTCGCGCTGATGGTGCCCACCATGGTCTATGTGCTGCTGGACCATCCGGGCCTGGCCAAGCACGACCTCTCGTCGCTGGAACTCGTGCTGTACGGCGCCTCGCCGATGTCCCCCGCGCGCCTGGGTGAAGCCCTGGAGCGCATCGGCCCCGTGTTCTCGCAGCTCTACGGCCAGTCCGAGTGCTACCCGATCGCCGCGCTGCCCAAGGCCGACCACGACCCCGCGCGCCCGCACCTGCTGGCCGCCTGCGGCTTCCCGAGCGCAGCCTGCGAGGTCGCGCTGCTCGACGACGAGCTGCAGCCCGTGCCGCAGGGCGAGGCCGGCGAGATCTGCGTGCGCGGCGGCATGGTCATGTCCGAATACTGGCGCCAGCCCGAGCGTACGGCCGAGGCCCTGGCCGGCGGCTGGCTGCACACGGGCGACGTGGCGCGCCGCGACGAGGAAGGGCGCCTGTACATCGTGGACCGCAAGAAGGACATGGTGGTCACGGGCGGCTTCAACGTCTACCCGCGCGAGGTCGAGGACGTGCTGAGCAGCCATCCCGCCGTGGCCCAGGCCGCCGTGATCGGCGTGCCCGATGCCAAGTGGGGCGAGGCGGTCCAGGCCGTGGTCGTGCTGCGGCCGGGCCAGCAGGTCGAGGCCGAGACGCTGATGGCGCTCGTGCGCGAGCGCAAGGGGGCGCTGCATGCGCCCAAGCAGCTGGTGTTCACCGAGGCGCTGCCGCAGACGGCGCTGGGCAAGATCGACAAGAAGGCGCTGCGCGCGCAGGCCTGGGCCGGCAGCGGCCGCAACGTGGCCTGAGCCACGCACGACAACAACCGGAGACAACATGGCAGAGCTTTCTTTCGTGCGGCGCACGCTGTGCGCCGCATTGGCCTGTGGCTGTGCGTTCGCGTCCGCGCAGACCGCCGAC
>CAJYRH010000010.1 GCA_913776795.1 uncultured Pseudorhodoferax sp.
GGCAAGGACACCGACGTGGCAGAGGCCTACAAGGACGTGGTGGCGCGCTTCCTCGGCGAGGACAAGCCCATGCGCTTCGTCGACGCCGAGAAGCCCGGCTTCTTCAAGCGCCTGTTCGGGAGGTGAGGCCGATGTCCTTTCTGTCCTTTCTGCTCGGGGAGAAGAAGAAGACCGCCAATGTCGCCAAGGAGCGGCTGCAAATCATCCTGGCACACGAGCGCGGCAGCCGTGGCGGACTCAGGCCCGACATGCTGCAGGAACTGCAGCGCGAACTCGTGGCCGTGATCTCCAAGTACGTCGCGGTAAACCAGGAGCACATCAAGGTGAACCTGGAGCGCCAGGACACGCTGGAAGTGCTCGAGGTCAAGATCGAGTTGCCCGAGGGGCGCTGAAGCCATGCGCGCCTGGCTGCTCCTGAGCGCCTTGCTGGTGCTGGCGTGCACGCGCGCCGATGCCCAGAAGGTCGGCGAGGTCGACACCGCCTTCCAGTGGCTGGGCCCCAACCACAAGATCGTGGTCGACGCCTACGACGACCCGCGCGTGCAGGGCGTGACCTGCTACGTTTCGCGTGCGCGGACCGGCGGCTTGAAGGGCGCCGTCGGCCTGGCCGAGGACAAGGCCGAGGCCTCCATCGCCTGCCGCCAGGTCGGCCCGATCAGCGTGCCCCAGCCGCTGCCGCGCCAGGAGGAGGTGTTCAGCGAACGCATGTCGGTGCTGTTCAAGCGCCTGCGCATCGTGCGCATGGTCGATGCCGAGCGCCACACGCTGGTCTACCTCACCTACTCCGACAGGCTGGTCGAAGGCTCGCCGCAAAATGCCATCACCGCCGTGCCGGTGGACCGCGCAACGCCCTTGCCGGTGAAGTAACCGGATGCCCGAAGAGCGCCCTTCGGTCCTGGCACCCGACGAAGCCTCGGCCCCCGACGCCGATCTCTCCACACTGGCCCCGCTGCGCTGGCCGGTGTTCCGCATGCTCTGGCTCGTCTGGCTGGCGTCCAACATCTGCATGTGGATGAACGACGTGGCGGCGGCCTGGCTCATGACCTCGCTGACCACGTCGCCGGTCTGGGTGGCGTTGGTGCAGACGGCCGCCACCATGCCGGTGTTCCTGTTCGGCCTGCCCAGCGGTGCGCTGGCCGACATCGTGGACCGGCGCCGCTTCTACATTACGACCCAGTTCTGGGTGGCCAGCGTGGCGCTGCTGCTGTGTGCCACCGTGCTCACGGACACCGTCACGCCGCCACTGCTGCTGTTGCTGACCTTCGCCAACGGCATCGGCCTGGCGATGCGGTGGCCGGTCTACTCGGCCGTGGTGCCCGAGTTGATCCCCCGTGCGCAGCTGCCGGCCGCGCTGGCGCTCAACGGCATCACGATGAACGCCTCGCGCATCGTCGGTCCGCTGCTGGCCGGCGCGCTGATCGCGAGCATCGGCAGCGCCGCGGTGTTCGTGCTCAACGCCGTGCTGTCGCTGGCCTCGGCCTTCATGCTGATGCGCTGGCAGCGCGAGCACAGGCCCGACCCGCTGGGCCGCCAGCGCCTGTGGAGCGCCATGCGCGTGGGCGTGCAGTTCGTGCGCCAGTCGCCGCGCCTCAAGGCCGTGCTGCTGCGCATCGCACTGTTCTTCTTCCACTCGACGGCCCTCATCGCGCTGCTGCCGCTGGTGGCGCGCGGCCTGCAGGGCGGCGACGCTGCCACCTTCACGGTGCTGCTGGCTTCCATGGGCATGGGCGCCATCGCCACCGCCTTCCTGATGCCGCGGCTGCGCCAGCTGCTGGCGCGCGACCAGGTGGTGCTGTACGGCACGCTGCTGCAGTCCGGCGCCACGCTGCTGATGGCCTTCGCGCCCAACGTGGCGGTGGCGGTACCGGCCATGTTCGTCGCCGGCATGGCCTGGATCGCGACGGCGAACTCGCTGTCGGTCTCGGCCCAACTGGCCCTGCCCGACTGGGTACGTGCACGCGGCATGGCGATCTACCAGATGGCCATCATGGGTGCCAGCGCCTTTGGTGCCGGGTTGTGGGGCCAGGTGGCCGCGCTCGGCACGGTGCAGTTGAGCCTGCTGGTGGCGGCAGTCACCGGCGGCACGGCCATGTGGCTGGCCACGCGCTTCGTGACCGATCTGCAGATCGAGGAAGACCTCACGCCCTCGCATGTGCTGCCGGTTCCGGTCGCAGCACAACCGCCCGCCTCGGGCCACGTGCTGGTGAGCATCGACTACCGCATCGACCCCGCACGCGCGGCCGACTTTGAGCGTGTGATGCAGGACAGCCGGCGCAGCCGCCTGGCCCAGGGTGCGCTGCAGTGGCACCTGCTGCGCGACATCACCGATCCGGGGCACTACACCGAGCAGATCGTCGACGAATCCTGGACCGAGCACCTGCGCCGCTTCGACCGGGTGACGGCAGCCGACATCGCGCTGCGCGAGCGCAAGCTCGCGTTTCACCTCGAGGAAGCGCCACCCCGCGTCACGCGCTACGTCATCGACGCGCCGCGCACGTAGCGCCTGCGCAGCTCGATGGCGGCAATGCACACCGCCAGCCAGGCCAGACCGCTCGCAATGCCCGCCAGCACGTCGCTGGCCCAGTGCACCTGCAGCAGCACGCGGCTCACACCCATGCAGTACGCGAGCGCGGCTGCCAGCAACACGCCCGGCAGATGCCAAGGCGGGGGCAGCAAGCGCATGCCAAGGTAGGCCAGCATGCCGTAGACGACCACCGACCCAGAAGTGTGGCCGCTTGGAAAGCTGTAGCCGTCCGCTGTGGCGAAGCCGTGATCGTGCAAGGGCCGCACACGCTCGAAGATCTGCTTGAGCAGGCGGTTCAGCACACCATTGCCGGCGCAGGCCACGACCCATCCCAGCGCCAGCCAGCGGTGGCCGCGCCACAGCAGAGCGGTGCCCACCAGCGCCACCAGCGCGGTCAACGTCAGCGGGTCGCCCAGGTGGGTGGCCAGGCTGATCGCGCGCAAGGCCCCGGGCGCCATGCGCTGCGCCAGCACTTCGGCAAGCCGGTTGTCGAATGCGCCCAGCTCTTCATCCGCATCCATGGCCTCCATGGCTTCGGCAAACACGGCGGCAGACGCCAGCACCAGGCCGCCGCCCACTGCCAGCCACAGGCCCAGCCAGGCCGCCATCGACAACTGTTCGCGCGGCAGGCGCCGGTGCGCCTGATGCAGCACCGCAAAGCCCGCCGCGGCCAGCGCGAGCGCTGCGAGCAGCCCCGCGGCCGACGCCTCCAGCGCGTGTTGACCGAGCCAATCGGCCAGCGCCTGCGCGCGCACGGCGTCCTCAGACATCGCGTCCTCCGCGGTCCAGGTCCAAAGCATGTCGGCGGGCAAGGGCAAAGCGCTGCGATGCTTCGTCGTAGTCCCAGCGCTCGACCACGGCGTCGCCACCGCTGCGGTGCCGGAGCACGTTGACCGAGTTGCCGGCCTCCCGCCGGATGCGCGAGGACACCGCCGTGCCGGCCTGCACGCACCAGACACGCCGGGCCAGCCTGGCCGCGCGCGTATGCAGCGGCAGCACGTAGGGCAAGTGGATGTGGCCACCCGCGATCACGTCGGCCCCAGCCTCGGCCCATGCGGCGACGGCGGACTCGTGCCCGCGCAGAAGGTCGCGGGCATCGACCTCGGCGGGCACGGCCACCGGCTGGTGCACGACGACCACGCGCATCTGGCCGCGCTCGGCCCGGCGCAGGCCCGCGGCGACACGTTCGATCTGCTGGCGCGACACCTGGCCATCCTGGTGCCGCCGCCGACGCGTGGTCTTCACGCAGAGCACCAGCCAGTCGGGTGTCGCGTGCGCCGGCTCCAGCTCCGGACCGAAGGCCTTCAGGTGACGCGCATAGGGCCACAGGAAGCGCGCGAACGGATTGAACAGCGGGATGTCGTGGTTGCCCGGAATGGCCAGCACGGGCGCACTCAGGCGGTCGCAGAATGCGCGCGCGGCGGCGAACTGCGCAACCGTCGCGCGTTGGGTGATGTCGCCCGACAACACCACCAGCGCAGGTGCGAGCTGGGCTGTGAACCGCACCAGCGCGTCCGCCACCGCCGGCCGCTCGGTGCCGAAATGCGTGTCCGAGATCTGCAGCAGGACGCTCACCGGCATGGCCTCGTGCCGGCAGACTGATCTCCTGTGCTTGGGCCGCAATCCGTCGCGCGGAGGACCTGCGCAGCCATCACGCGGGCTCCACCCGGTCTTCGGGTGCGGGCGTCAGCAGCCACAGGGGTCGGGGCGAAACGCGGAACGTCAGCGGCGCACGCATCCAGACGATCTCGCCGTCCGTTGCCACCTTGATGCGGGCCGTGCGGCGCGGTGGGGCCGGCTGCATCCCGAGGCGTTCGAAGCCGAAGCGCAGGACGTCGTCGGCCTCGCCAAGCCGGCCGAAAGCGCCTTGCAGCATCAGGCCCAGCATCCCCAAGGTGCTGACGGGCTTGAGCATCAGTGCGACCAAGTGGCCCTGCTCCAGCAGGTCGGCCTCGGGTACGCCGATCTGCTGCAGCTGCAAGCCGTTGTTGCCGACGAACAGCGTGGTGGTGCGCACGGCGCGCTGTTCGCCCCGGCATTCGATCTGCAAGCGCAGCGGCCGGTGCGCATGCAGCAGCGTGACCAGGGCCGACCATGCAGCTACCCAGCGGCGCCGGCCGAAGCGCTGCTTGTAGGCCTCGCGGTCTTCCAGCAGCTGCGGGTACAGGCCCACGCTGGCGTTCACCAGAAACAGTCGGTCGTTGACCAATCCCACCTGCACCGGCGCGGGCCTGGCGCGCAACAAGGCCCGGGTGGCCTGTTCGGTATCCGACGCAATCCCGTGCGTGCGGCTGAAGTAGTTGAATGTGCCCTGGGGCAGCACGCCGAACGGCAACCCGGCTGGCAGCACAGCCTGGGCCACAGCATTGAGCGTGCCATCGCCACCGGCGGCCACGACCGCGCCGCGCTGCGCGCGCGCGCGGCGCACCGCCTCGGCAGCCACCTCGGTCACTGCCATGCCGCGCTCGATGCGCAGCACCTCGTGGGCGCGGCCAGCGCCGCTCAGCACCGCGGCGATGGTCTGCTGTGCGGCATCGGCGTCGGCACGGCCGGAGCCGGCATTGAGCACGATGAGCAGCGGGCCATCGAGCCCGAATTCGGGCCGGGCTGGGCCGTCGGCGTCTGGGTATGTCACGGGCCGGCAGCTTAGCAGCGTGCGGTGGCCGTACTTGTCGGACGGGGCCGCCCCCTTGGTGACGCACGGTTGTGGTGCACCGGGCACAATCGCGCCCTTCCTGTGCCACGGAGACAAGGTCATTCGCTCCCCTGACAACACCCGCGGCATCGTGGCCATGCTGGCCGCAGTCAGCTTCTTCGCCTGGATGGACGCGGTCATGAAGATGCTGGCTGCCCACTACCCTGCCGTGCAGGTGGCCGCCCTGCGCGGCATGGCGGGTCTGCCGCTCGTGTGCCTGTACCTTTGGTGGCGCGGCGAAGCCGGCCGCGTGCTGCAGGTGCGCTGGCCTTTGCACCTGCTGCGCGGCGTGCTCGGCGTGGCCATGCTCTCGCTGTTTGCCTTTGGACTGCAAAGCCTGCCGATGGCCGTGGCCTACACGCTGTTCTTCATCGGCCCCATCCTCATCGCGTTGCTCTCGGTGCCCGTGCTCAAGGAGCGCGTCAGGCCCTCGCACTGGCTGGCGCTGTCGGCAGGCATGCTGGGCGTGCTGGTCGCGCTGCGGCCGGACCAGGATGCGCTGCTGAGCTGGGGCGCGCTGGCCGTGCTGGCGGCCGCCTGCTGCTATGCGGTGTCGGCCATCACAGGCCGCGTGCTGACGCGCACCGACTCCAATGCCAGCCTGGTGTTCTGGATGACGCTGCTGGTCGCCGTGGGCGCCGGTGCGCTGGCCGCGCGCGGCTGGGTGCCACTGCAGGCCGAGCACACCGGGACCATCGTGGCGCTGGCCGTCACCGGCTTCATCGGCCAGATGTGCATCACCGAGGCGTTCCGCCACGGCCAGGCCGCCGTGGTCGCGCCCTTCGAGTACGCGGCGCTGGCCTGGGCCGTGGGCCTGGACTGGTTGCTGTGGCGCACGCTGCCCGATGCGGCAACGCTGGTGGGCGCGGCCATCATCGTGGCCAGCGGGCTGTACCTCGTGCAGCAGGAGCGCCGCGCGCGCCGCCTCGGCTAACGACGCTTGCCCTTCTTCGTGGCATGGCGCTCATGCCATTCGGCCAGCGAGAAGTCCGGATAGGCCTCGAAGCGTGGGTCGCCGCGCTTGCCCTCCACTGCCACCCAGTTGGCCTTCGAATCGAGCAGGATGTGCGCGCTCTCCGGCGGCACGGGCAGCGGCGTGTCGATGGCGCTCGCATGCGGATGCACGAGCTCGGGCCACTGCGGATCCCACAGCCACAGCGCGCTGCCGCAGCGCCCACAGAAGTGCCGCTGGCCGCTGCTCTGCCGGTCGGGCTTGCCCTCTTCCCGTACCACCGCCTGGTACTTGCGCAGGTAGCGCTTACCGCGCACCTGGAGCGTGCCGGCGTCGGCGCCGAGGTTGATCGCGTACCCGCCACCGCCCGCGGTCTTGCGGCAGATGGAGCAATAGCAACGCATGAACGGCACGGGCGACGACGACTCGACCGAGAACGTCACGCTGCCGCAGTGGCAGGAAGCTTCGAGATGCATGTGGACCCCCAAAAGCAGAACCGCCGGGCGAGCCGGCGGTTCCAGACAAGGAGCGGGTGACAGTCAGACC
>CAJYRH010000011.1 GCA_913776795.1 uncultured Pseudorhodoferax sp.
CCCCTACCCGCCGCCTGCGCCCGTGGCCGCCACTGCGGCGGGTAGGGGACATCCAGCGACGCGAAATAGCCGGCGATCTCGCGCAGGTAGTCGTCGCTGAGCCGGTCCACCATCTGGGTCATGAGGCCGTAGTGGCGCCGGCCGTCGCGGAAGTTGAGCAGTTGGTGGTACAGGTACCCGGCCGGCTTGCCTGCGATGCGGGGGTAATAGCCGTCGGGTCCGGCACGGCCGGCGGGGCCATGGCACACGCTGCAGGCCACCATGCGCTGGGCCATGGTGTCCTGCACCGTGGCGGGCGTGGCCCGGACGGCTCCGGTGATCCAGCCAAGGGCGAGAAGCAGGGCGATGCGCGCAGCGCGGGGCGGGAGGCTGTGAGTCACGCTGTCGATGATGCCGCAACCCGCGGGGGGCGGACAGCATCAGTTCGCCGTGGCCGGACCGGATCAGATGTCCCGGTGGCGACGCCGTCGTCCGTTCCGACGATTCACCGCGCGGCCGCGCGCGCGCACAGTGCGGTCCTGGCGACCAAACGGAGACGACCTGTGTCTGGGGCATTGAACGACGACGAACTGCGCTTTCGCGACGAGGTGCGCGATTTCCTCGCGCGCGAACTGACGCCCGAGCTGCGCCAGGCCGGCCGGCGCTGCAGCGGCATCTTTACCGAATACCACGACGGCAACCGTTGGCACCGCATCCTCGCGCAGCGCGGCTGGAGCGTGCCGCACTGGCCGGTGGAGCACGGCGGCACCGGCTGGACCCCCGTGCAGCACCACATCTTCGCGAGCGAGCTGGCCGCAGCCGACGCACCGCCCCGCGCGCCCATGGGGCCGGGCATGGTGGCGCCCGTCATCATCGCCTTCGGCACGCCCGAGCAGCAGCAGCGCTGGCTGCCCGGCATCCGCAGCGGCGAGGACTATTGGTGCCAGGGCTACTCCGAGCCTGGCGCGGGTTCGGACCTGGCCGCGCTGCAGTGCCGCGCCGTGCGCGAGGGCGACGACTACGTCGTCAATGGCACCAAGATCTGGACCACGCACGCGCAGTACGCCAACCGCATGTTCTGCCTGGTGCGCACGGCCACCGGCGGCAAGCCGCAGGCCGGCATCAGCTTCCTGTGCTTCGACATGGCCACGCCCGGCATCACGGTGCGGCCCATCATCAGCATCTCGGGCGACCACGAGCTGAACCAGGTGTTCTTCGACAACGTGCGCGTGCCCGTGTCCGGCCGCATCGGAGAGGAGAACCAGGGCTGGACGATCGCCAAGTACCTGCTGCAGCACGAGCGCGGCGGCGCCTATACGCCACAGCTGCGCGCGCGGTTGCGGCGCCAGCGCCGGGCGTTCGCGCAGGCGCAGCTGCAGGGTGCCGAAGCCGGGGATCTGGCGCTCAAGCTCGCCGAGCTGGAGTGCGCGGTCGACGCGATGGAGGCCATGGACATGGCGGCCCTGCGCGCGCAGATGCGTGGCGAGCCGCGCGGCATCCGGCCGTCCATGGGCAAGACCCTGGGCACCGAACTGCGCCAGCGCCTGGACGAGGTGGCCGTGGAGATCGCGGGCCAGTACGCGGCCGTGGGCCTGCCGCTGGACGACCGCCTGGACGGCCCGCTGCCGCTGCCCGAAGAGGCTGTCTATGCCATGTCGGCCTACCTCAACGACCGTGCTGCGAGCATCTATGCCGGCACCAACGAAGTCCAGCGCAACCTGATCGCGGCGCACCTGCTTTCCCACTGACATGGCAAACGAAGACACCCTGGCCATGCTGCAGGACAGCCTGGCCCGTTACCTGGATGACCGCCACGGCTTCGAGGCGCGCCTGGTCGCGTTGCGCAGCGCCGACACCGCGCCGCCGCCGTACTGGAGCGGTCTCGCGCGCGAGCTCGACCTGCTGCGCGCCGCACTGCCTGAGGCCCAGGGTGGCCTCGGCCTCGGTCTGGCCGCACACCTGGCCATCATGGAGACGCTGGGCGCCTCGCTTGCGGCCCAGCCCTATCTGGCCACCATGGTGCTGGGCGCCGGACTGCTGCAGCGCCATCCCGGTGCGGCGGCCGACGCGCTGCTGGAGCAGGTGGTCGACGGCCGTGCCGTGCTGGCGTTTGCGCATGGCGAGCCCGACGGGCGCCACGGCCGCAGCTGGGTGCAGACGCGGCTCACACGCGTCGGCGAAGGCTGGCGCCTGGACGGCCGCAAGGCCGTGGTGCACGCCGCGCCGTGGGCCAGCCAGTTCATCGTGAGCGCGCGCAGCGAGGGCGCGCCCGATGCGGGCGAGGGCCTGTCGTTGTTGCTGGTGCCGCGCGACACGCCGGGCCTGTCCTTGCGCGCCTACCCGCTGCGCGACGGCGACCGGGCGGCCGAACTGGCCTTTGACGGTGTGGATCTGCCGGCCGCGGCGCTGCTCGGCGAGGCCGGCGCTGCCCTGCCGCAGATCGAGCGGGCGCTGGACGAAGCCGCCCTGGCCGTCTGCGCCGAATCCATTGGTGTGCTGCGCCGGCTGCTGCGCGACACCCTGGACTACGTGCGCCAGCGCCAGCAGTTCGGCACACCGTTGTCGAGCTTCCAGGTCGTGCAACACCGGCTCGCCGACATGCACATGGCGCTCGAGCAGGCGGTCGCGCTGACGGCCCAGGTGGGCGAGCGGCTGGCCGCCGGCGGCATGTCTGCCGCCGAACGCGCGCGGGCCGTTTCATCGGCCAAGGTGGCCGCCGGCAAGGCCTGCAAGGCGGTGGGTCAGGGGGCGGTGCAGCTGCACGGCGGCATGGGCATGACGGAGGAACTGGCCGTGGGCCACTACATGCGACGCGCCACGTTGATCGAAGGCCTGTTCGGCTCGGTGTCCTGGCACCTGCGCCGTGTCGCCGACCTGGCCGAACGCGCCGAGGTTGCCGCATGACCGCGGCTCTGCCTGACAACACCCCCGTTGTGGTCGGTATCGGTGAGGCCGTCCACCGCAGCAAGGCGCCGCCCGGCCTGGAGCCGCTGGCGCTCATGGAGCAGTCGCTGCGTGCGGCCGAGCAGGATGCTGGCGCGCCGCTGCTGGCCGGCCTGGACGCACTCGATGTGGTCTGCGAGTACTCCTGGCCCTACAGCGACGCGCCCGGCCTGCTCTCTGCACGGCTGGGCTGCCAGCCGGCCCACAGCGTCTACGGCGAAACCGGCGGCGAGTCTCCCGTGCGCTTCATCCACGAGGCCGCACTGCGCATCGCGCGTGGCGAGAGCCAGGTGGCGGCCATCGTCGGCGCTGAGGCGCGCTACACCGTGGACGCTGCGGCCAAGGCCGGCCTGGCGCTGCCGTGGACGCCGCGCGACGACAGCGTACAGCTCGTGCGCGGCACCACGCTGTGCCACCCCGTGGCGGTGCGGCTGGGCGCCTTCATGCCCACCACGATCTACCCGTTCTACGAGAACGCCACGCTTGCGCACTGGGGGCTCTCGCCGCGCCAGGCCCATGAGGAGTCGGCCCGTCTCTGGGCGCGCTGCTCCGAGGTCGCGGCCGCCAATCCGCACGCCTGGCTGCAACGCCGCTTCACGCCGGCCGAGGTGGCCGAGCCCAGCGCCGCCAACCGGCTGATCGCCTGGCCCTACCCCAAGTACATGGTGGCCAATCCGCTCGTCAACATGGGTGCGGGCGTGATCCTTGCCAGCGTGGGCCGGGCACGCGCGCTGGGCATCCCGCCCGCGCGCTGGGTCCATCTCTGGGGCGGCGCCGCCGCCCGCGAGCCGCGCGACTACCTGCAGCGCGACCATTTCGTCGGCTCGCACGCGCAGGACCTGGTCATGGAAACGGTACTGGCCCAGGCAGGCGGCGATGCAGCGGCCTTCGACATGCTGGAGCTGTACAGCTGCTTCCCGGTCGTGCCCAAGATGGCACGCCGCAAGCTGGGCCTGGCCGCAGATGCGCGCATGACCTCTACCGGCGGCCTGAGCTTCTTCGGCGCACCACTGAACAACTACA
>CAJYRH010000012.1 GCA_913776795.1 uncultured Pseudorhodoferax sp.
AAGGGCAAGGCCGAGCACGACAAGCGCGACACCATCAAGGACCGCGAGGGCAAGCGCGAGGTCGAGCGCGCGATGAAGTCGCGCAACCGCTGAGGCCGGCGGTCGCAGGACAACGTGATCGGGCCAGCACCCGCGCAACCGGTTGGACCGGTTGGGCTGGCGCAGCGCCGCACCGGCAACGGGAACGCCGGCAGCCCGCTGGAGTGCACGGCCCGGATGCCGGATACCAGATATAGGCTCCGTGACGCGGGCCGCCTGCTCGCACTGCCATGGGGCGCCGGGCCCCGTCCGGCCGTGCGCGGCCGTGTACGAGGGCCACATGGCACGCCAGCGCAGCGTCGGCATCCAGGCGGACACGCCCAGGGGGGTCATGTGCAGCGGGAACGCACTGCGGCGGCGCGCTGGCGCCTCGTGTCCCGGCGCACCCCGCGCAGCGACGTTGGTGGCTGTCGCCGCACGGCAGCGGCGCCTTGGAACCTCGCCGCAGGTTGCCAGCGCTTCCCGGTGCGGCTCAGGCGCTTCCGAGCACCGAGTCGGAGAACGTCAGGGCCTGCTGGCCCCCACCTCGACCCCCGTTGTCGTCCTGGGCCCAGGACTGCAGCGCCTGCGCGGTCATCGGCCGCGCGAAGTGGTAGCCCTGCAACTCGTCGCAGCCCATCTGCAGCAGGATCTCGTTCTGACCTGCCGTCTCCACACCTTCGGCCACCACACGCAGGCCCAGCGCGTGCGACAGGCGGATCACCGCATCGACCACGGCGCGCGCGTCGCTGCTGTGCTCCAGGTCCTGCACGAAGCTGCGGTCGATCTTGAGCTGGCGTGCCGGCAGCTGGCGCAGGTAGCTCAGGCTGGAATAGCCGGTGCCGAAGTCGTCGATCGACAGGAACACGCCGATGCGCGCCAGGTTGTCGAAGGTGCGCTGCGTGGCCTTGATGTCCTCCATGGCCACCGACTCGGTGATCTCGCACAACAGCTGCGAGGCGGGGACGAAGTTGCGCTGCAGCGCCTGCTCGATGCGCCGCACCAGATCGCTCTCGCGCAGCTGGTGCACGGACAGGTTGATGGACACGCGCATGCGCATGCCCAGGTCGGCCCAGTCGTGCATCTGGCGGCAGGCCTCGTCGATGACCCAGCCACCCAGCTGGTGGATGAGACCGAAGCGCTCGGCCAGCGGAATGAACTGGTCCGGCTCCACCAGGCCCCGCTCGGGATGGTTCCAGCGCAGCAATGCCTCCACGCCGTGCACCTGCCCGCGCCGCCCGTCGATCTTCGGCTGGTAGTACAGCGTCAGCTGCCCGCGCGCGATGGCCTGGCGCAGGTCGCTGAGCAGGCTCAGCTGCTCGCCCGCACTGCGGTCCATGTGCGCCTCGAACAGCGCGCAGCTGTTGCCCCCGTTGCGCTTGGCGACATACATGGCGGCGTCGGCATTGGCAACCAGCTTGTTGCGCTCGCCCTGGTCCGGGTAGACCACCACGCCGATGGAACAGCCGATCTGCACGCTGCGGCCCGCCACCTCGACCGGCTGGGCGAGCGCCTGGGCCACCCGCCCGCCCAGGGTCATGCAATCGGCCACGCTGCCGGCATCCTCCACCAGCAGCAGGAATTCGTCGCCACCCACGCGCGCCACCGTGTCGCTGCTGCGCGCCAGCTGCTGCAGCCGGTCGGCCACACACTTGAGCACCGCGTCACCAGCGGCATGTCCGAACATGTCGTTGACGGGCTTGAAGCCATCCAGGTCGATGAACAGCACCCCGATGCGCTCTGCCTTGCGCTGGCTGATGCTTTCGTGCGCACGCTCGTGGCGCGACAGCGCATGGGCCAGCCGGTCCTCGAACAGCAGCCGGTTCGGCAGGCCGGTGAGCGGGTCCGTGAAGGCACGGCGGTGCAGTTCGTCGTTGGCCGACTGCAGCTCGGCATTGGCCGCCTGCAAGGAGGACGAGAGCCTGGCCGTGGTGCGCTGCACCCGGTAATCCCAGGAGGACACGCCCAGCGTCAGCAGCAGCAGCAGCACGCACGCCAGGCCCACGGCGACGGCCAGGGTCCGCCCGCCCAGAGCGTCCACGCTCAGGCACACCGCATCCTGCGGGAACGAGGCCGCTGCCATACCTGTGTAGTGCATGCCCGCGATGGCCAGCCCCATCACGGCGGCGGCCAGCAACTGGTACACCCAGCCGCGCAGCCCGTGGAAGCCACGCAACCAGAAGAACAGCCACAGCGCCACGGCCGAAGCCCCCACCGCGATCGCCGCCGAAGCGGCGACCCAGCGCATGTCCCAGACGATGCCTGGCGCCATGTCCAGCGCCGTCATGCCCGTGTAGTGCATCGCGCAGATGCCCAGGCCCATGACACCCGCGCCTGCCAGGATGCGTGCAAGGCCCAGCCGACCGAGGCTGGCGATGCCCAGCGCGACGCCCGAAGTCAGCACCGCCGCAACGAAAGAAGCCACTGTCAGGCCGACGCTGT
Source organism: uncultured Pseudorhodoferax sp. (assembly GCA_913776795.1). Next base: position 2,461 of record CAJYRH010000012.1, read on the forward strand.
AGCCGAGCTGGATCGGCAGGGAGAACGCCAGCATGCCCACGAAGTGCATGGACCAGATGCCCGTGCCCATCACCAGCGAGCCACCGAACCACCACAGCAACGCGGTCACCCGGTCGGGATGCCGGACCCGACGTGCCAGGTCCAGCGTCACGTAGGACGCGCCGCCGGCGATCAGGACCGAGGCCAGGACACCCCAGGGATCGTAGGTGGTGGAAAGAAAGCTCATGCAGCGCTTGCCGCTCCCGGGCGTGCCGGGGGCGCAGTGTGGCGAAGGCCGGATTATTGCCATTACCGGTCAATTCTGCAGAGCATTTATCACCAAATCGAAGACATATCGACAGCGTACGCCCGCCCATAATCGCCGCCCATGTCTCCGTCCATCCCCATGCCAGCGGCCGCCGGCGCCATCACCGACGTCGCGGGCATCGCGGTCGGGCACTTCACCGACACGCGCCGACCGACCGGTTGCAGCGTGGTACTGGCCCGCGGTGGCGCCGTGGCCGGCGTCGACGTGCGCGGTGCCGCGCCCGGCACGCGCGAAACCGACCTGCTGGCGCCGTCCAACCTGGTCGATCGGGTGCACGCCATCGTGCTGGCCGGCGGCAGCGCCTTCGGACTGGCCGCGGCCGACGGTGCCATGCGCTGGCTCGAAGAACAGGGCGTGGGGCTGGACGTGCGCTTCGCGACGGTGCCGCTGGTGCCCGCCGCCGTATTGTTCGATCTGCCGCTGGGCGATGCCCGCATCCGCCCCGATGCCGCCTCCGGCTATGCCGCCTGCGTTGCCGCCAGCCACGACGCGCCGGCGCAGGGCAACGTGGGCGCCGGCGCCGGCGCCATGGTCGGCAAGGTGTTCGGCGCGGCGCGCGCCATGAAGGGTGGCATCGGCACGGCCAGCGTGCGTGTGGACGGCGTGACGGTGGGCGCGCTGGTGGCCGCCAACCCGCTCGGCGACGTGGTCGATCCGGCCACAGGCCGCGTGCTTGCCGGCGCGCGCACGGCCGACGGCCGGGCGCTGCTGGACACGCGCCGCGCGCTGCTGGCGGGCGAGGCGCCCCGCCCCATCCTGGCTGGCACCAACACCACGCTGGCCGTCATCGCGACCGACGCCACACTCACCAAGCCCCAGGCGCACCGCCTGGCCCAGGCCGGCCACGACGGGCTGGCACGCACGATCAACCCGGTGCACACCATGTCCGACGGCGACACCGTGTTCGCCCTGGCCACCGGTCTGGCCGCGGCGCCATCCCCCGGGATGATGGTGCTGGCCACCATGGCCGCCGAGGCCGTGGCCCGCGCCGTGCTGCAGGCCGTGTGGGCCGCGCAGGCCGTGAGCGTCGGAACATTGCACCTGCCGGCAGCCCGGGATTTCGGACAGCCATGAAGCGCTGGCCTCGTACGCTGCGGCTCGCGCTGCTGGGCCTGCGCGACCTGCTGGTCTCCGCCGGCCCGCTGGTGCTGCTGCCCATCGCAATCCTGGGGGCGGCCTACTGGTACCTGGAACCGCAGCCGCCGAACAGCCTGCGGCTGGCCACGGGAGCTTCCGGCAGCGCCTACGCGGCCTTCGGACAGCGCTACGCCGATGCGCTGCGCAGCCACGGCATCGCCGTGGAGCTCGTGCCCACCGACGGCTCGCTCGACAACCTCGCGCTGCTGCGCATGGGCCAGGCAGATGCCGCTTTCGTGCGCGGCGGCAGTGCCGACCCGGTGGCCGACGAGCAGGCCGGGCTGCAGTCGCTAGGCGCGCTGTTCTACGAGCCGCTGTGGATCTTCTACCGGCCCGACGCTCTGCCAACGGCAGCAAGGCGCGCCGGTCCGCTGCAGTCGCTCGCCGCGCTCAAGCCCCTGCGCGTGAATGTGGACAAGGCCGGCAGCGGCGTGCCCGACATCCTGGAACGCATGCTGCGCGCCAACCGGCTCGACCCGGCCGCCATGCAGATCTCGCACCTGGCGCAGAGCCCGGCCACCGAGGCGCTGCAAGGCGGTCTGCTCGACGTCGTGGTATTGGCATCGGCCCCCGAGTCGCCGCTCGTGCAGCGCCTGCTGCGCGCGCCGGGAATCGCGGTGGTCGACCTGCGCCAGAGCGATGCCTACACGCGCATCTTCCCGTTCCTGTCGTCCGTGCGCCTGCCGCGTGGCATCGTCGACCTGGCCAAGGATTTGCCGTCCGAGGACGTTGCCATGCTGGCCGCCACCACCTCCTTGCTGGTGCGCGAGCAGACGCACCCGGCCCTGCGCCAGCTGCTGGCGCAGGCTGCCCAGGGCATCCACGGCGGTGCGGGATGGTTCAACCGCGCGCGCGATTTTCCCAACACGCGCACCAGCGAGCTGCCTGTCAGCAGCGAGGGGGACCGCGCCATCAACGGCACGCCGCCGTTCTGGCAGCGCTACCTGCCGTTCTGGGCCAGCAACCTGGTCGAACGCATGTGGCTGGTGCTGGGTGGCCTGCTGGTGCTGTTGCTGCCGCTGTCGCGCGTGGTGCCGCCGCTCTACACCTTCCGCGTGCGCCGGCGCGTGTTCCGCTGGTATGCGCGGCTGCGCGAGATCGAGGCGCGCACCGGGGATGCCGACGTCTCGCCAGACCGGCTGCTGGAGGAACTCGACGACCTCGACCGCGTGGTCGACAAGGTGGCGGTGCCGCTGTCGTACGCGGACGAGCTGTACGCGCTGCGGCACAACATCCACGCGGCGCGCAAGCGCGTGCTCGCGCGCCGCCTGGATCCCGGCGACTGATTACTTGAGGGCCTTGAAGCGCACGCGCTTGGGCTTGGCACCCTCCTCGCCCAGGCGCTTCTTCTTGTCGGCCTCGTACTCCTGGTAGTTGCCGTCGAAGAACACCCACTGCGAGTCGCCTTCGGCCGCCAGGATATGGGTGGCGATGCGGTCCAGGAACCAGCGGTCGTGGCTGATGACCAGCACCGTGCCCGCGTATTCCAGCAGCGCGTCTTCCAGCGCACGCAGGGTTTCCACGTCCAGGTCGTTCGACGGTTCGTCGAGCAGCAGCACGTTGCCGCCCTGGATCAGCGTCTTGGCCAGGTGCAGCCGGCCACGCTCACCGCCCGACAGGTTGCCGACTTTCTTCTGCTGGTCCTGGCCGTTGAAGTTGAAGCGGCCCGCGTAGGCGCGGCTGGCCATCTGGAACTTGCCGACGTTGATGATGTCCAGGCCGCCCGAGATATCCTCCCAGACGGTCTTCTCGTTGGCCAGCGCATCGCGCGACTGGTCGACGAAGGCCATCTTGACGGTCTGGCCGATCACGACCTCGCCCGAATCGGGCTGCTCGCGGCCGGCGATCAGCTTGAACAGCGTCGACTTGCCGGCGCCGTTGGGGCCGATGATGCCGACGATGGCACCGGCCGGGATGTTGAACGACAGGTTGTCGATCAGCACGCGGTCGCCGAAGCTCTTGCTGACGCCCTTGAACTCAATGACCTGGCTGCCCAGGCGGTCGGCCACGGGGATGAAGATCTCCTGCGTCTCGTTGCGCTTCTGGTATTCGAAGTCCGACAGCTCCTCGAAGCGGGCGATGCGCGCCTTGCTCTTGGCCTGGCGGCCCTTGGCATTCTGGCGCACCCATTCAAGTTCCTTCTTCAGGGCCTTGGCGCGGGCTTCCTCGCCTTTCTGCTCGGCCTCCAGGCGGTTCTGCTTCTGCAGCAGCCACTCGCTGTAGTTGCCCTTGTAGGGGATGCCGCGGCCCCGGTCCAGTTCCAAGATCCACTCGGCAGCGTTGTCCAGGAAGTAGCGGTCGTGGGTGATGGCCACCACGGTGCCCGTGAAGCGCTGCAGGAAAATCTCCAGCCATTCCACCGATTCGGCGTCCAGGTGGTTGGTCGGCTCGTCGAGCAGCAGCATGTCGGGCTTGGACAGCAGCAACTGGCACAGCGCCACACGGCGCTTCTCGCCGCCGGACAGCAGACCGATCTTGGCGTCCCACGGCGGCAGGCGCAGCGCGTCGGCGGCGATCTCGATCTGGTGCTCCGAGTCGGTGCCGGCCGCGGCGATGATGGCTTCGAGCTCGGCCTGCTCGGCGGCCAGCTTGTCGAAATCGGCATCCGGCTCGGCATAGGCGGTATAGACCTCCTCGAGCCGCTTCTTGGCCGCGTTGACCTCGCCCATCGCCTCTTCGATGGCCTGGCGCACGGTGTGTTCGTTGTCGAGCTTGGGCTCCTGCTCCAGGTAGCCGATCGACAGACCGGCCATCGGAATGGCCTCGCCCTCGATCTCCTTGTCCACGCCCGCCATGATCTTGAGCAGCGAGGACTTGCCGGAGCCGTTCAGGCCCAGCACGCCGATCTTGGCGCCAGGGAAAAAGGACAGCGAAATGTCTTTCAAGATCTGCCGCTTGGGCGGCACGGTCTTGGAGACGCGGTTCATGGTGTAGACGTACTGGGCCATGCAGAAGGTCCTGGACAGAGCGGAAAAAAGAAGGGCCGTTGTGACCGGCCGAATGGGGGATTATCGTCTGCGTGCGACAATGCGCCGGCGATGTCCTTCCAGTTGGCCATCGCACCAGCGCTCCGCTGGGGGGACACGGGCTCCGCCAAGGCAACCCGCTCCCTGCTTCTCCTCCAATACGTCTGCCTAAGACTGGTGCGATGGCCCTCCATCGCGACAGGCCGATCCCATCGCGCCCAGGAAGGGTGCCCCATTGCTGTCCATGACATTTGACGAACTGAACCTGGCTCCGGCCATCCTGCAAGCCGTGCGCGAGCAGGGCTACGACACTCCCACCGCGATCCAGGCCCAGGCCATCCCGGTCATCCTCGAGGGCCGCGACCTGCTGGGCGGCGCCCAGACCGGCACCGGCAAGACCGCCGCCTTCACGCTGCCGCTGTTGCAGCGCCTCTCGCAAAGCCAGGCCCCGCGCAGCAAGTTCGGCGGCAAGGGCATCCGCGCCCTTGTGCTGACGCCTACCCGCGAACTCGCCGCCCAGGTCGAGGAATCGGTGCAGACCTATGGCAAGCACCTGGACCTCAATTCCACCGTGATCTTCGGCGGTGTCGGCATGAACCCGCAGATCGACCGCCTGAAGAGAGGCGTGGACGTTCTGGTGGCCACGCCCGGCCGCCTGCTCGACCTGCAGCAACAGGGCGCGCTGGACCTGGGCCAGGTGCAGATCCTGGTGCTCGACGAAGCCGACCGCA
>CAJYRH010000013.1 GCA_913776795.1 uncultured Pseudorhodoferax sp.
CGCCGTGGCGTACGGCTAGGCCTGAGACCGACACGCCTGGCACGCGGGACTGCTCCACCAGCCAAGCCTTGAACGCCGAGGTGTAGATACGCTTGCCGTTGCGCATCGTGCGCTCCACCATCAGGCCGGCCCACTCAGGGGTGTGTCCAGAGTTCTGCATATGGACACACATGCTCGGCGGTCAGCGCTGCGCCATCAATGGGGTGGTGAGGCCACGCTTACCCTAATGATGCAGTCCACATCGGTGTTCATACGAAACACACGCGCGAAGCCCAGTTCAGCTTTTCTGCTTGTCGGCGTTGCCGAGGACCGGTGGTCCAAATGCACTGCCATACCGGATTGCTCAGACTTGCCGACAGCAGTGCTGGACTGTCACCTGCATGGGCTCGCCCGCAGCGCCGCCAAAGCCGCATCCACGATGGCTCTCGCGTCCACGCCGAAGAACCGACGCAGTGCCGAACGCGTATCACTGCGTCCGAAGCCATCTGTGCCCAAGGTGGTGTAGGTGCGAGCGGGTGGGACGCCCACCCGCAAGCTTTCTGCCACAGCGCGTACGTAGTCGCTGGCCGCGACGATGGGGCCTTGGACAGCACCAAATAGCTGGTCCAACGTCGTGCGGCTGGCCGGTCGTGCGAGCTCGCTCCAGCTGGTGATGCTCAGCACTTCACTGCCGACGCCTTCAAGGGCCAGTTGTTCAGCAGCCTTGACAACCTCTGTCAGGATGGCACCGGAACCCATCAAAGTCACGCGGCGCCCCTCCTGGGGGCCGTAGATACCGAACCGGTACCCACCACGCAGCACGCCTTCAGCCGCGCCCTCGGGCAGGCTGGGCTGGGCGTAGTTCTCGTTCATGAGCGTCACGTAGTAGAAGACGTCTTGCTGCTCCACGAGCATCTCGCGCATGCCGGCATCGACAATCACGGCCATCTCGCCCGCGAAGGCCGGATCGTAGGCCTTGCAGTTCGGGATGGTGGCCGCCACCAGGTGGCTGCTGCCGTCCTGGTGTTGCAGGCCTTCTCCGCCCAGCGTGGTGCGGCCTGAGGTGGCGCCCAGCAGGAAGCCGCGCGCGCGCTGGTCCGCTGCGGCCCAGATAGCGTCGCCCACGCGCTGGAAGCCGAACATCGAGTAGTAGATATAGAACGGCAGCATGGCCAGACCGTGCACGCTGTAACTCGTCGCGGCGGCTGTCCAGCTGGCGATGGCACCAGCTTCGCTGATGCCTTCTTCGAGGATCTGCCCGTCCAGCGCCTCGCGGTAGCTCAGCACCGATCCGATGTCCTCGGGCGCATAGCGCTGGCCCACGCTGCTGTAGATGCCGACCTGCTTGAACAGGTTGGCCATACCGAAGGTGCGCGCCTCGTCGGCCACGATGGGCACGATGCGCGGCCCCAACTGCGGGTCCTTGAGCAGTTGACCCAGCAGGCGCACGAAGGCCATGGTGGTGCTCATCTCCTTGCCATCGGCCCCTAGGGCGAATTGCGCATAGCTTGCCAGCGCAGGAACAGCAGGTGCATCGCACGCCGTCTCGCGGCGCGGCAGGAAGCCCCCCAGAGCGGCGCGCTTTTCACGCAGGTACACCATTTCCGGACTGTCCGCAGGCGGCTTGTGGAAAGACAACGAGGTGGCTTGCTCGTCCGTCAGTGGCAGGTCGAACCGGTTGCGAAAAGCGATCAGGTCGGTCTCGTCCAGCTTCTTCTGCGAATGCGTGGTCATGCGGCCCTGGCCGGCCGTGCCCATGCCGTAGCCCTTCTTGGTGTGGGCCAGCACGACGGTCGGCTGGCCGCGGTGCGTGGCAGCAGCAGCATAGGCCGCGTGGATTTTCACGAGGTCGTGCCCGCCACGACGCAAGCGGTCGATCTGCTCGTCGGTCATGCCCTGGGCCAGACGTTGCAAGGCCTCGTCCTGGCCAAAGAAGTGCTCGCGGTTGTAACGCCCGTCCTTGGCTGCGAAGGTCTGCATCTGGCCGTCCACGGTGTGGGCGAAGGCACGCAGCAGCGCCCCCTGCTGATCGCGCGCGAACAGGCCGTCCCAGTCGCTGCCCCACACCAGCTTGATGACGTTCCAGCCAGCGCCGGCAAAGAGCTGCTCGAGCTCGTCGATGATGCGACCATTGCCACGCACCGGTCCGTCCAGACGCTGCAGGTTGCAGTTGACCACCCATACCAGGTTGTCCAGCTTCTCGCGAGCGGCCAGCGTGAGTGCACTCATCGACTCGGGCTCGTCCATCTCGCCGTCGCCGAACACGCCCCAGACCTTGCGTCCCGAACAGTCGAGCAGGCTGCGGTGGGTGAGATAGCGCATGAAACGCGCGTGGTAGATCGAGCTGATCGGCCCGATGCCCATGGAGCCGGTTGGGAACTGCCAGAAATCCGGCATCAGCCACGGGTGCGGATAGCTCGACAGGCCGCGCGCGCCGGCCGCGGGCGCCACGATTTCCTGGCGGTAGTGCAGCAGGTCGGTCTCGCTGAGCCGGCCTTCCAGGAAAGCCCGCGCATAGACGCCTGGCGCGCTGTGCGGCTGGAAGAAGACCAGGTCGCCGCGGTGGTGGGCGTTCCGGCCGTGGAAGAAGTGGTTGAAGCCCACCTCGAACAGGTCGGCCGCGCTCGCGTAGCTGGCGATGTGGCCACCCAGTTCGCCGTACGCCTGGTTGGCGCGCACCACCATGGCCAGCGCATTCCAGCGCATCAGCGATGCCAGCCGCTCTTCGATCGCCAGGTCGCCCGGAAACACTGGCTGCTGCTCCACCGCGATGGTGTTCGCATAGGGCGTGGCCAGCTCTGGTTTCCAGCCGATGCGCTGGGCGCGCGCCAGGCGCGCAAGTTCGTCGAGCATGAAGCGCGCTCGCTCCGGGCCGCCCGATGCCAGCAGCGCAGTGAAGGCGTCGCGCCACTCCTGCGTCTCCAGGGGATCGGTGTCGCCCGAAACGGTCGGCTGGAACAGTTGGGCCAGTGCTTGTGGAGCGTTCATCGCGAATGAAGATCGTGAGTCGAAGAACGGCAGACTCTAGGCGCAACAGGCCGAAATATGTAGCCGAGATGCATGGCGTGCTCTCACAAAGCGGCACAAAATGCCGCGGCAGAGCAGCACAAAGGCACAAAATGAAGCTGGACGCCATCGATGTGCGCATCCTCGACGAACTGCAGCGCGATGGCGCACTGTCCAATGTCGAGCTGGCGCGACGCGTGCACCTCTCGCCGTCGCCTTGCCTGGCGCGCGTGAAGGCATTGCAGGCGGCCGGGATCATCAAGGGATATGTGGTACTGGCCGACCCGGCCGCGCTGGGCCTGGGCCTCAATGTGTTCATCTCGATCAGCCTGACGCGCCAGAGCAAGGAGGCCCTGGCCGACTTCGAGCAGCGCATCGCACTGCACGACGAGGTCATGGAGTGCTACCTGATGACGGGGGACAGCGACTACCTGATCCGCGTGGCGGTGGCCGACATGGCGGCGCTGGAGCGCTTCATCCTGGAGCAGCTCACCCCCATTCCGGGCATCGAGAAGATTCGCTCGAGTTTTGCCCTCAAGCAGGTGCGCTACAAAACGGCGCTACCGCTGCCTGGCGCCTCGGCGTGAAACAGTCTGGACCCAGGCACACTAGCCGTTTCTTTGCACAGAGGAGACCGGCCGCATGCATGTGATCCATCGCATCGCCGAATTGCGCGAGGCACTGCAGGCCGGCCCCCGCCCGGCATTCGTACCGACCATGGGCAACCTGCACGAAGGCCATCTGGCCCTGGTTCGCCAAGCCAGTGCCAGTGGACGGCCGGTGGTGGCAAGCATCTTCGTCAACCGCCTGCAGTTCGCCCCGCACGAAGACTTCGACCGCTACCCGCGCACGCTGCCGCGCGACAGCGAATTGCTGGCCAGCGCCGGCTGCGACATCGTGTTCGCTCCCGACGAGGCCGAGATGTACCCGACGCCGCAGGCCTTCAAGGTGCATCCGCCGGCTGCGCTGGCCGATATCCTGGAGGGGCACTTTCG
>CAJYRH010000014.1 GCA_913776795.1 uncultured Pseudorhodoferax sp.
CCGGCCTACACCGCCAGCCTGATCGCCGACAAGACCTGCGGCCTGGTGGTGGCCAACGCCGTGATGGCGGCGCTGCTGCACAGAAGCCGCGGCGGCGCCGGCCAGTACGTGGAGGTGCCGATGCTGGAGACCATGGCCGCCTTCGTGCTGGCCGAGCACATGGGCGGGCTGACCTTCCGCGGCTCGGCCGTGCCGGCCGGCTACCCGCGGCTGCTGCAAGGCGGGCGCCAGCCCTCGCGCACGCGCGATGGCTGGATCAGCATGCTGCCCTACACCGAGCGCCACTGGGTGGCGTTCTTCAACGACGTGGACCGGCCCGACCTGGCCGAGAAGTTCAGCATCCGCGACCGGCATGCGCGCAACGCCCAGGTGCGCGCGCTGTACGGCCACCTGCGCAAACTCACGCCGCTGCGCAGCACCGCCGAGTGGATGGCGCTGTGCGAGCGGCTGGACATCCCCGCCACGCCGATCTACACGCTGGACGAACTGCCCAACCATCCGCAGTTGCAGGCCGTCGGCCTGTTCGAGGACGCCGAGCACCCCACCGAAGGCCCGGTCCGCCAGCTGCGGCCCACCACGCGTTTCGCCGCCACGCCGACGCGCGTGTACAGGCAGGCGCCCACCATCGGCCAGCACACGCGCGAGGTGCTGCAGGAGGCAGGCCTCGGGGCAGACGCCATCGATGCGCTGGTCCCGCGCCCTGCCCCCGAGGCGGCGAACGTGGAGAACGCTTGAGTTTCGGCCCGCCGGCGGACCGCCGCGTCCTCACCGCATGTCCTGGGCCGCTTCGTGCAGGCGTCGCAGCTGCCGCGCAAGACGATCCGGGCTGCGCCCTTGCCGGAACCGGTGCCAGCGCCGGCCCGCCCGCCGCATGCACGCATGCCGTGCCCGGAACGCAACCGCCGGGTGTGCGCCGGTCGCACGGCCGGCTCGGCCGTGCCGTGCGCGCCACCTGGACCTTCGGCATGGCCGACGCCGACGCGGGGCTGTGTGCGCGCAGCAGCAGGTGGCCAGCGGGACGCGGATCAGGCCCGCGAACCAGGGTCCGGGCGGGGCGCTCCTGCGGGACGTCGCTGCGGTGCTGCCCGGTGGCCGGCTGCGCTAGCATCGCCGCCGTTGGGCTGGACGACCGGGTCGAGATGCCGACAGCGGACAAGGACGGGGCAGGCATGGAGCAATCGGTCATCAAGACGGCGGGACGTGTGTTCGAGGTGCTGGAGTACCTGCGCGAGGTGCGCCGGCCGGTGACGGTGCGCGAGATCTCCGAGAAGCTGGCCTACCCGCTCTCCAGCGCGCAGGTGCTGCTCAAGAGCATCGCCACGCTGGGCTACCTGCGCTATGACTCCTCGCTGCGCGCCTACATCGCCTCGCCACGCCTCGCGTCCATCGGCGACTGGGTCATGGACAGCATGTTCCAGGGTGGCAGGGTGCTCAAGGCCCTGTCCGAGATCGCGCAGCACAGCGGCTTCACGGCCATCCTGGGCGTGGAGAACGACATCTACGCACAGTACGTGCACGTCTTCCTGGGTACGCGCGCGGTCCAGTTCAACGTGCAGCCCGGCACGCGCCGGCTGCTGTGCATGTCCGGCATGGGCTGGGCCCTGCTCGCCGCCGGCAGCGACGAGCACATGGCCCGCGCGGTGCACCGCAGCAACCAGCGGCTGCAGGCCGGCGGGCAGGCCGTGGACGGCGACTACGTGAAGGCCCGCGTGGAGGACGTGCGCCGCCAGGGCTACTCGTTCTCCAAGGGCGTGGTGACCGAGGGCATCGGCATCGTCGCAGTGGCCGCCCCGTCCGGCGCCGCGGGCACCAGTTTCGCGGTCGGCGTGGGCGGGCTCATCACCCAGCTCGAACGGGCTGTCGACGAGGTCGTGCCGCAGCTGCGCGCGCTGCTGCAGGGGGCACAACAGGCGTGAGCGGGACCACGTCATGGCTCCCATTTCCTGCCTGCCTGCGCGGGGCCTTCTGCATGCCAGGCGCGTGCCGGTTGCTGGCGGCGGCGCCGGCCCGGGCCCGGCCCTGACCCCATCCATGGCAAGACCACCACCTTCGCCATCGCCATCGCCCTTGGCACCTGCGCACCTGCGCACCCAGGGCACCCGAGACCTGCCCGAGCGGCACGACGGGCGACCGCAAGCCCACGGCAGCCAGCGCAATTGAACAACCGACCCTGGAGACATCGCCCATGACCACCCTGCCCCAGTTCGCCGACATCGCCGTGCACTCCGAAGGCCACGTGGCCACGGTGGAGATGCGCCGCCCGCCGCACAACTTCTTCGACACGGCGCTCATCAGTGGCCTGGCCGACACCTTCGAGGCGCTGGACGCGGACCCTGCCTGCCGCGCCATCGTGCTGTGCGCCGAGGGCAGCGCGTTCTGCGCCGGTGCCAACTTCGGCCGCAACGACGACGCCGCCGTGCACCGCAGCCCCCGCGCCGTGAACCCGCTCTACCACGAGGCGCTGCGCCTGTTCGCCTGCAGCAAGCCGGTCGTGGCGGCCGTGCACGGCCCGGCCATCGGCGGCGGCCTGGGCCTGGCGCTGGTGGCCGATTTCCGCGTCGCCTGTGCCGAGGCGCGCTTCTCGGCCAACTTCAACCGGCTGGGCTTCCACCCGGGCTTCGGCCTGTCGGTCACGCTGCCGCGGCTGGTGGGGCCGCAGCAGGCCGCACTGCTGTTCTACACGGGCCGGCGCATCGGCGGCGCGGACGCGCAGGCCATCGGCCTGGTCGACGTGCTGGTGGCGCAGGACCGGGTTCGGGCCGAGGCCGTCCAGCTGGCGCAGGAGATCGCCACCTCCGCTCCGCTGGCCGTGGTCTCCACGCGCAAGACCTTGCGCGCCGGCCTGGTCGAGGCGATCCGCCAGGCCGTGGCGACCGAAAGCGCCGAGCAGAACCGCCAGTTCGCCAGCGAGGACTTCAAGGAAGGCGTGGCGGCCATGGCGGCGCGACGCGCCCCCGCGTTCACGGGCCGCTGAAAGCCGCAGGGCGCGCCGCGGCAGCGGCGGCTTGCCGTCGCGCGCGGTGCAACAGAACGCGGGTTGACGCGATGCGCGCCATGGCAAGGCGCCGGTGCAGCGCCGCCGCACGATGCCGTGGCTTGCTTGCCTTGCATTGCCTTGCATTGCCTTGCATTGCCTTGCATCGCCTTTCAATGCCTGGCCTTGCATTGCATTGGGGCCTGCGGATGCCCTCAGTGGAAATCACGGCTGCCGTTGCGCAGCTTGCCCAGGCGGCCGAGCAAGGGCGTGAGGTCGCGCAGCCGCTCGGCCACGAGGTGGCGCACCTGACCGCCGCTGTCCACGTCGCGCTGCCACAGGCCTTCGACGGCCAGCAGGCGCGCCTTGAGCAGCGGCTCGCGCTGCTGTTCGCGCACGCGCTTCCAGACGATCACGTTGACGGAGCCGGTCTCGTCCTCCAGCGTCACGAAGATGGTCTCCTTGGCCGTGCCGGGCTGCTGGCGCATCGTGACCAGGCCGCAGGCGCGCACGCGCCGGCCGTTGGGCAAGGCATCGAGCTGGTCGGCGTTGAGGATGCGCCAGTGCGCAAGCCGCTCGCGCAGCAGCGCCAGCGGGTGGCGGCGCAGCGTGAGGCCGGTGGCGTCGTAGTCGAACAGGATCTCTTCGCCTTCGCGCGAGGGCAGCAGCTCCAGTTGCTCCTCGTGCACCGGCGCGCCGCGCAGCAGGGCCGGCGCGCGGTGGCGCGCCGCGGCTTCCCAGACCTGCTGGCGGCGATGGCCGGCCAGGGACTTCAGGGCGTCGGCTGCGGCCAGCGTGTCGAGCTCGCGCCGGTCCAGCGAGGCGCGCAGCGACAGGTCCTCCACACTGGCGAAGGGGCCGGCGGCCCGGGCCTGGACGATGCGTTCGGCGGCTCTTTCGTTGAATCCCTTGACCAGCCGAAGGCCCAGGCGCACGGCGGGCTGGCCGGCTTCGGCCGGCCGAGCGCGCACGCCGGTCGCGTCTTCGAGCGCTGCGTCCCAGTCGCTGAAGGACACGTCGGCCGCGCGCACGTCGATGCCATGGCGCAGGGCGTCCTGCACGAGCTGCGAGGGCGCGTAAAAGCCCATGGGCTGGGAGTTCAGCAGCGCGGCCAGGAAGGCAGCCGGCTCGTGGCACTTGAGCCAGCTGCTGGCGTAGGCCAGCAGGGCGAAGCTATAGGCGTGGCTTTCGGGAAAGCCGTATTCGCCGAAGCCGCAGACCTGCTTGTAGATGCGTTCGGCGAACTCCAGGGTGTAGCCATTGCCCAGCATGCCCTGGACGAGTTCGTCGTGCCAGGGCGTGATGTCGCCTTCCTTCTTCCACGCGGCCATCGAGCGGCGCAACTGGTCGGCCTTGCCAGGCGTGAAACCGGCCGCATCGACGGCCAGCTGCATCACCTGTTCCTGGAAGATGGGCACGCCGAGTGTGCGTTGGAGCGCGTTCATCAGTTCGGGCTTCTCGTACTGGACGGGCAGGCCCTGTTCGCGCCGCGCACGGGCCTTGAGATAGGGATGCACCATGCCGCCTTCGATCGGCCCGGGCCGCACGATGGCCACCTCCACCACCAGGTCGTAGAACTCACGGGGCTTGAGCCGCGGCAGCATGGACATCTGCGCACGGCTCTCGATCTGGAACACGCCCACGGTGTCGGCACGGCAGATCATGGAGAAGGTTTCCTCGTCCTGGATCGGAATGCCCGACAAATCCCATTGCCGGCCGCGCAGGTGGTTCACGAAGTCCAGGCAGCGGCGCAGCGCGGTCAGCATGCCCAGCGCCAGCACATCGACCTTCATGAGGCCCATGCGCTCCAGGTCGTCCTTGTCCCACTGGATCACGGAGCGCTCCTTCATGGAGGCCTTCTCGATCGGCACGAGGCTGGTCAGCCGGCCCTGGGTCAGCACGAAGCCGCCGACGTGCTGACTCAGGTGGCGCGGAAAGCCGCGCAGCTGCTCTGCCAGCAGCACCCACTGCAGCACGCGGCGCGGGTCGACCGTGATGCCGAGCTCCTGCAGCAGGGCCGGCAGGCGCTCGCCGACCAGGCCCGGGTCGAACCAGTGGTGCTCCTTGGCGAACGCGTCGACGAGGGCGGGCGCAATGCCCAGCGCCGCGCCCACGTCGCGTATCGCGCTGCGGCGCCGGTAGCTGATGACCACGGCGGCAATGGCCGCGCGGTCGGCGCCGTACTTGCGGTAGATGTACTGGATGACCTCTTCGCGGCGATCGTGTTCGAAATCGACATCGATGTCGGGTGGATCCTTGCGGCGTTCCCTGCTGATGAAGCGTTCCATCAACGGGTGCGACAGCTGCGGGTCGGCAGCCGTGATGCCCAGGCAGTAGCAGACCACCGAATTGGCAGCCGAGCCGCGTCCCTGGCACAGGATCTTGCGGTCGCGTGCAAAGCGCACGATGTCGTGCACGGTCAGGAAGAACATCTCGTACCCGCATTCGGCGATGAGCTGCAGTTCCTTTTCGACCAGGGCACGGATGCCCGGGGGCATGCCCTGCGGATAGCGCAGCCGCGCGGCCTCGGCGTAGGTCAGCTCGCGCAGGGCCTGGGTCGGGGTGCGGTTCGGCGGCAATGTCTCCTGGGGATAGTGGTAGGCGATCTCCTCCAGATCGAACCGGCAGCGTTCGCGCACGGTCTGGGTGGCGGCCAGCAGATCCTGCGGATAGACCTGCCGCAGCGTCACGCGCGAGCGCAGCCGCCGTTCGGCATTGGGCTCGAGCGCAAAGCCGCAATCGGCCACGGTCCTGCCCAGACGCACGGCCGTGAGCACGTCGAGCAGGGGCTTGCGCGCACGCGCATGCATGCGCACGCCGCCGGCCGCGACCAGGGACACGCCTGTCAGTGCGGACAGCTGGCGCAGCTGGCGCAGCCACAGCGCATCGTCGGCCGCGCCGACGAGTTCGACCGCCAGCCACAAGCGCTGGCCGAACAGCGCATGCAGGCGGCGCAAGGTGGCGCGCAGCCGCAGTGCATCGGGCGCGGGGTGCCGTTCGGGCACGCAGAGGATTTCGCAGTCGCGCAGAGAAGCCCAGTCGTCGTCCCAGCCGATGCGGTAGTCGCCCTTGGCGACATCCTGGTGCCGACGCGCGTGCGAGATCAGCTCGCACAGCTGCCCCCAGCCCGCGAGGTCGTGCGGGAGCACCACGAGGCGGCACTCCGGCAAGGCGAATTCGCTGCCGGGCAGGAAGGCGAACGGTCTCCGGAACACCAGCCCGGTCTTGTGCTCGGCCTCTTGCAGCATGGTCTGGTAGTCCTTGAGGGCCATGTAGGCGCGAGCCACGCCGGCCACGGAGCACTCGTCGGTCAGCGCCAGGCCGCGGTAGCCCAGGC
>CAJYRH010000015.1 GCA_913776795.1 uncultured Pseudorhodoferax sp.
TCTTTCCCTACACGACGCTCTTCCGATCTCCGAACGGCTTCCGCCCCAGGCGCTGCTGGTGCTGGACAACTGCGAGCACCTGGCCGGCGCCGTGGCCGCGCTCGCGGATCGCCTGCTGCAGGCCCGCCCCGGCCTGCACGTGCTGGCCACCAGCCAGGAGCCGCTGCGCCTGGCGCGCGAGCAGCAGCTGCGGCTCGGCGCACTGGCCGTGCCGGCGCCTGGTACGCACGAGGTTGCACAGTCGCACGGCGCGGTGGCGTTGTTCCTGGCGCGGGCGCAGGCCGCGCTGCCGGGCTTCGTGCTGGACCATGGCAACGAAGGCGCCGTGGTGGAGATCTGCCGCGCGCTCGACGGCGTGCCACTGGCACTGGAATTCGCTGCAGCTCGCGTACCGCTGCTGGGCGTGGAAGGCGTGCGCCAGCACCTGGGCCAGCGCCTGCGCGTGCTGAGCCGCGGCGCGCGCGACGCGCCCGAGCGCCACCGCACGCTGCGCGCCACGCTGGACTGGAGCCACGCACTGCTGCGCGAGGACGAGAAGAAGGTGTTCCGCCGCCTGGGCGTGTTCGTCGGCGGCTTCGGGCTGGAGCTTGCGCAGCAGCTCGCGGCGGACGATGCCACCGACGCCTGGGAGGTGCTGGACCTGCTCGGCAACCTGGTCGACAAGTCCATGGTGGTGCTGGACGCCAGCGGCGCCGTGCCGCGCTACCGCCTGCTGGAGACGGCCCGCGCCTATGCCTGCGACCAGCTGGTGCTGGCCGGCGAGCTGACAGGCTTGCAGCAGGCCCATGCGCACGCCATGCTGGCCATGTTCGATCGCCGCACCCGCATGGAGCGTCTGGGCCTGGAGACCGTGGACCAGTGGATGCACGCCTGCCAGCCCGAAGCCGAGAACCTGCGCGCCGCCATCGACTGGGCGGTGGCCGCGGGCGATCGCACGCTGGCGCTGGACCTGGTCAACACCGCGGCCGAGTTCATGTACGAGGCCGGCCGCTACCCGGAATGCGTGGCCTGGATGCGCCGCGCCGAGCCGCTGATCGGACCGGACACGCCCGATCTCGTGCAGGCGCGCTTCCAGTTCGGTCTGGCCATGGTCGGCCTGCACGGCGGCGTGGACGGCGCCGAGCGGCTGCGCCTGCTGGATTCGGCCCTGGCCATCCTGGAACGCCACCCGCCCTCCATGGTGCTGGTCTACGCGCTGTGCATGCGGGGCTACGTGGCCGGCATCTGCGGCGATCTGGTGCTGGCCCGGCGCACGCTGGACCGTGTGCACCAGCTCACGCAGCCCGCACCCTTCGCACCGCTGCGCGGCCTGCCGCTGTACATCGAGGGCATGGTGCGCCGTTTCGAAGGCCGCGCCCACGATGCGCTGGCTGCGTTCACCGAGGCGCTGCCCTATGTGCGCCGCCACGGGGACGGCCGCACGCTGTTCTACCTGCAGAGCAACATGGCCGCCGTGCACCACGAGATGGGGCATCTGGACGAAGCGGTGGACCAGTACCGCCGCGCCCTCGTGGTGCTGGAGGATTCGCCGCGCACCGACGCGCAGATGATGTCCTTCGCGCTGGTCTGGTACGCGCATGCGCTGACGGCGCAGGGCGCGCTCGACGAGGCGCTGGAGCAGGTGCGGCGCAGCCTGCCGTACTGCCGGCGCTCGGTGGGCCTGCGGCACTTCGCAGGCATGCTGGCGCTGCTGGCAGCGCGGCGCGGCAGGCTGCGCGAAGCGGCCCTGCTGCTGGGCTGCGACGACATGGCGCGCCAGCGCCGCGGCGAGGTGCGCACGCCGTTCGACCTGCGGACGATGGCGGCGGTGCTGGCGCTGGTCGGTGCGCAGCACGGCGACGAGCGCGTGGTGGTGTGGCGGGTGCAGGGCGGGGCCCTGGAAGAAGGCGAGGTGGCGGAGCTGCTGCTGGGGTAGCCGCGCCAGCGCCATCCGACGCGTGCAGGCGCCGGCGGGCGCCGCGGACGGCAGGAGTCGGCGGCCTGCCCGTTCAGGCGGCAGCCTGCAGCATGCGCAGCACCTCGGCGCGGACCCGCTCCACGTTGATGGGCTTGGTCCAGTACGCCACGAAGCCATGGTCCCTCGCGCGGGCCACGTCCTGCGGCATCGCGTCGGCCGAGACGACGACCGCCGGCGTCCGGGCGAGCCCTGGCAGCGCGCGCAGGCGGCGCAGCAGTTCGTAGCCGTTCATGTCGGGCAGCTGCATGTCCAGCAGCAACAACTGCGGCGGGTGCTGCGCGGCATGGCGCAACGTGTCCTCGCCCGTGGCGCCGATGTAGACCTCGACCCCCGGCAACTCCTGCAGCACGGCCTGCAGCAGGGTGGCGTTGACGGGGTTGTCCTCCGCGCAAAGCACCCGCCGCGGCGCGCCCGGCAGTGCGGGTGCGCCCGCTTCGCCGCAGGCCGGGGCGTCGACGGGCAGCATCGCCTGGCTGCGTGGAAGCACCACGGTGAAGGTCGTGCCCACCCCTGCGACGCTCTTCACCTCGATGGTTCCCTGCATGGCCTCGGCCAGGCTGCGCGCGATCACCAGGCCCAGCCCGACCCCCTCGGTGCGCGTCTTCTCTGCGCCCAGGCGGTTGAAGGGCTGGAACATCTGCCGGAGCTGCCTGTCGGTGAGGCCCTGGCCCGTGTCCTGCACCGAAATGGCCACGCTCGCGGCGTCCCGCGCCACCGCCGAAACCGCGACGTGTCCCCCAGGCCGGTTGTACTTCGCGGCGTTGGACAGCAGGTTGGACAGCACCTGCGCAAGCCGGCTGCCGTCGGCGTGCACCGCGATGTCGGGGTGGCAGTCGACGCCTGCCGTCACCCCGCGCGCCCGCATCGTCGGCTCCAGCGCGGCCACCGCGTGTTGCAGCAGCGGCGCCAGCGGCACAGGTTCCGGATGCAGATCGAGCCGGCCCGCTTCGATGCGGGCGATGTCCAGCACCTCGTCGATCAGGGCCAGCAGCAGCTGGCCGGAGCTTTCGATCAGTTGCACCCGGCGCGCCTGTTCGGTGTCCAGGGGCCGCTGGCGGTCCGATGCCAGCAGGCGCGAAAAGCCGATGATGCCGTTGAGCGGGGTCCGCAATTCGTGGCTCATCCTGGCCAGGAATTCGCTCTTGGCCTGGCTGGCCTGCGCGGCCACGTCGCGTTCGAGCGCGGCTTCCTGCAATGCCATCTCGTGCGTGACGTCGGACACCGTGCCGTGCCAGACGGTGCGGCCGTCCAGGCTGCCCTGCGAGGTGGCGCGCAGGG
>CAJYRH010000016.1 GCA_913776795.1 uncultured Pseudorhodoferax sp.
CCAATCCAGGCGTGGACTTGGTTGACAATGCGTAAACAATTCTCCTAGATTACTAACTCATCAGTCAGTAATGGGCTGGAGTACGCCCGAAGCGCGGGCCTCCGGAGCTTTTGAGCAGGGCTTCCCAATGTCACACCAGCCGAGGCGCATGCGCCGTTTCCCATGGCCGCGCGCGGCGGTCCTGCTCCTCGCCGCTGGGCTGGCAGCCTGCAGCAAGCCGCCGGCCGAGCCCGAACCGGTGCGGGCCGTCAAGCTGCTGACGGTGGCCCCCGCGCCATCGACCTTCAGCACCGATTTTGCAGGCGAGGTGCGGGCACGCGTGGAGTCCCGGCTGGGCTTTCGGGTTGCAGGCAAGATCGTGCGGCGCAACGTGGAGCTGGGGCAGACGGTGCGCGTGGGGCAGGTGCTGGCCGAGCTCGACGCGCAGGACCTGCGCCTGGCTGCCGATGCCGCCCGGGCCCAGGTGGCCGCGGCGCAGACCAACCGAGACCTGGCGCTGGCCGACCAGAAGCGCTACCGCGAACTGCGCGCGCAGAACTTCATTGCCGGCGCCGAGCTGGAGCGGCGCGAATCGGCTTACCAGGCGGCCCAGGCCCAGCTGGACCAGGCGAAGGCACAGCTTTCGGCGCAGGGCAACCAGACCGCCTACGCCCGTCTTGTGGCCGATGTGGCCGGCGTCGTGACGGGCATCGAGGCCGAGGTGGGACAGGTCGTGGCGGCCGGCACGCCGGTCGTGCGGCTGGCCCAGAGCGGAGCGCGCGACGTGGTGTTCGCTGTGCCCGAGGACCGGGTTGCGGCCGTGGCCGTGGGTTCTCCCGTCGAAGTGCGCCAGTGGAACGCCGACGCGGTGCTCGCCGGTCGCGTGCGGGAGGTGGCGGCCAGCGCCGATGCCGCCACCCGGACTTTTCAGGTCAAGGTGACGCTGGATGCGGCCACGCCGCCGCCGCTCGGTGCGACCGTGACCGTGACGCCCAAGGCCCTGAGCAGTGGCGGCATCCCGGTGATCAAGGTGCCGACGAGCGCCCTGCGGCAGGATGCCGGTACCGGCCAGACCTCGGTGCTGGTGCTGGACGAAGCGAGCATGACGGTGCGCCCGCAGCAGGTGACCATCGCCACGGCCGACGGCAACGACGCCGTGATCAGCACCGGCCTTGCGCCGGGCATGCGCATCGTGGCGGCCGGTGTGCACGTGCTGACGCCAGGCCAGAAGGTGTCCGTCTACCAGCCGCGCGTCGGCGGTGACAGGGCCGCTGCTGCGGCCGCGGCCGGTACTTCGCCGCGGTGAGCCGACGATGAGCGACATGAACGGCATGGACCAGCCCAAGGCCGGTTTCAACCTCTCGCGCTGGGCGCTCGAACACCCGGCGCTCACGCGCTACCTGATGGTGGTGCTGATGCTGCTGGGCTTCGCCACCTATTTCCAGCTGGGACAGGACGAGGATCCGCCCTTCACCTTCCGTGCGATGGTGCTGCGCACCTATTGGCCAGGCGCCACGGCCCAGCAGGTTTCCGAGCAGGTCACCGACAAGCTGGAACGCACGCTGCAGGAGGTACCCTACGGCTTTCGCATCCGCAGCTACTCCAAGCCCGGCGAGTCGCAGATCGTCTTCGAGCTGAAGGACAGTTCGCCGCCCAAGGACGTGGCCAACCTGTGGTACGTGGTGCGCAAGAAGATCGGCGACATGCGCTATACGCTGCCGCAGGGCGTGCAGGGGCCGTTTTTCAATGACGACTTCGGCGACGTCTACGGCGTGATCTACGCCCTGTCGGCCGACGGCTTCAGCTACGCGGAACTGAAGACCTTCGCGGACGACGCGCGCCAGGTGCTGCTGCGCGTGCCCGACGTGGCCAAGGTCGAGCTGTTCGGGGTGCAGGACGAGAAGGTCTATGTCGAGGTGTCCCAACTGCGCCTGGCGCAGTTGGGGCTGGACCTCTCGCAGGTGCTGGACCAGCTCGGCCAGCAGAATGCCGTCGTATCGGCCGGCACCATCCAGACGCCGGTGGATGTGCTGCAGGTGCGCGTGACGGGCCAGTTCAACGCCGTCGAGCAGCTGCGCGACATGCCGATCCGCGGACCCTCGGGGGCGCAACTGCGCCTGGGCGACATCGCCGAGATCCGCCGGGGCTACGTCGATCCGCCGATGGTGAAGGTGCGCCACGACGGCCGCGAGGTGATCGCCCTGGGCGTCTCCATGACCAAGGGCGGCGACATCATCCAGCTCGGCAAGGCGCTCAAGGTGGCGTTCGCCGACATCGGCAGGAGCCTGCCCGCCGGCGTAGTGCTGTCCCAGGTGCAGGACCAGCCCAGCGCGGTGTCCAACTCGGTCAACGAGTTCGTGAAGGTGCTGATCGAGGCGGTGGTCATCGTGCTGGCCGTGAGCTTCATCTCCCTGGGATTCCACCGCCGGCCCGGAGAGCATGGGCTGCTGCGCCGCTATTACATCGACATCCGGCCGGGCCTGGTGGTGGGCATCACGATCCCGCTGGTGTTGGCCGTGACCTTCCTGGCCATGTGGTATTGGGGCATCGGCCTGCACAAGATCTCGCTGGGCTCGCTGATCATCGCGCTGGGCCTGCTGGTGGACGACGCCATCATCGCGGTCGAGATGATGGTGCGCAAGATGGAGGAGGGCTATGACAAGGTCCGTGCCGCCACCTTCGCCTACGAGATCACCGCCATGCCCATGCTCACGGGCACACTGATCACGGCGGTGGGCTTCCTGCCCATCGGCATCGCCAAATCGGTGACCGGCGAATACACCTTCGCCATCTTCGCGGTGACGGTGATCGCGCTGGTGCTCAGCTGGTTCGTCTCGGTGTACTTCGTGCCCTACCTGGGCACGCTGATCCTCAAGCCCCAGCCACACCACGGCGAGGGTGCGGAGCATGGGCAGCCGCACGAGATGTTCGACTCGGGCTTCTACAACGCCTTCCGCAAGTCGGTGAACTGGTGCGTGGCGCACCGCTGGCTCACCATCCTTGCCACCATCGGCGTGTTTGCGCTGGGCATCGTGGGCATGGGCAAGGTGCAGCAGCAGTTCTTCCCGGATTCCAGCCGGCCCGAGATCCTGGTGGAGATGTGGCTGCCCGAAGGCTCGGCGTTCTCGGCGAACGAGGAGGTGGCCAAGCGCCTGGAGAAGCGTTTGCAGCAGGAGCAGGGCGTGCGTTCGGTGACGCTGTGGATCGGCTCGGGCGTGCCGCGCTTTTACCTGCCGCTCGACCAGGTCTTCCCTCAGACCAACGTCGCCCAGTTCATTGTGCTGACCGAGTCCGTGCCGGCGCGAGAACACCTCCGGGTGGCGCTGCCCCGGCTGCTGGCCGAGGAATTTCCCGAAGTGCGCGGGCGCGTCAAGTTGCTGCCCAACGGGCCGCCCGTTCCCTATCCGGTGATGTTCCGCGTGATCGGCTCCGATCCGCAATTGCTGCGACAGCGTGCCGACGAGGTCAAGGCAGTGCTGCGCGAAAGCCCGAACACCCGCGGCGTCAACGACAACTGGAACGAGTCGGTCAAGACGGTGCGGCTGGTGATCGACCAGACCAAGGCACGTGCCCTCGGGGTGACGAGCCAGGCGTTGGCGCAGACGTCCGCCACGGCCCTGACGGGAACGACAGTGGGCCAGTTCCGCGAGTACGACAAGCTCATCGACATCGTGTTGCGCCAGCCCGCCAGCGAGCGCGCGGTGATCACCGACATTGCCAACTCCTACATCACCACCGCCTCCGGCCGGTCGATCCCGGTCACGCAGATCGCCACGCCGGTGTTCGGCTGGGAGCCTGGCGTGATGTGGCGCGAGAACCGCGACTACGCCATCACCGTGCAGAGCGACGTGGTGGAAGGTCTGCAGGGCGCCACCGTCACGGCCGAGCTGCTGCCCAGGCTGCGCGCGCTGGAAGCGAAATGGAAGCAGGACGGCCCCGGCGGGTACGCCGTGCAGGTCTCGGGTGCGGTGGAGGAAAGCAGCCGCGGCTCGTCGTCCATCGCTGCCGGCGTGCCCATCATGCTGTTCCTCACCTTCACGCTGCTGATGCTGCAGCTGCAAAGCTTCAGCCGCGCCATGTTGGTGTTTCTGACCGGACCGCTGGGGATCGCCGGCGTTGCCGGCGCGTTGCTGCTGCTCAACCGTCCCTTCGGCTTCGTCGCTCTGCTCGGCGTGATCGCGCTGATGGGGATGATCCAGCGCAATTCGGTGATTTTGATCGACCAGATCGAGCAGGACCGTGCGCGCGGCGTGCCGGCCTGGGATGCCATCGTCGAATCGGCCGTTCGCCGGCTGCGCCCGATCGTGCTGACCGCACTGGCGGCCGTGCTGGCGATGATCCCGCTGTCGCGCTCGGTGTTCTGGGGCCCGATGGCGGTCGCCATCATGGGTGGGCTGGTCGTTGCCACGGTGCTCACGCTGCTGTCACTTCCCGCGATGTATGCAGCGTGGTTCCGCGTGAAGCCCCCCACGGACGACGAGCGCGCAAGGGCGGTCGCTCCGGCTGGCTGAGCCATGCCTGCCGGCCGCGCAGGGCGGCTTGCGCGACCAGCTAAAATGGCCGGTTGACCGAGACTGCGCGGGTGGCGAAATTGGTAGACGCACCAGGTTTAGGTCCTGACGCCAGCAATGGTGTGGGGGTTCGAGTCCCCCCCCGCGCACCACACCCTATTTCATTTACCCGAGACCACCATGGCCGTTACCGTTGAAAACCTCGAAAAGCTGGAGCGCAAGATCACCCTGTCGTTGCCGGTGGACGTCATCCAGAACGAGGTCAACAACCGCCTCAAGAAGATCGCGCGCACCGTGAAGATGGACGGCTTCCGTCCCGGCAAGGTGCCCATGAACGTCGTGGCGCAGCGCTATGGCTACTCGGTGCACTACGAAGTCATGAACGACAAGGTGGGAGAGGCCTTCTCCGCCGCGGCCAACGAAGCCCAGCTGCGCGTGGCTGGTCAGCCGCGCATCAGCGAGAAGGAAGGCGCGCCCGAGGGCCAGCTGGCCTTCGACGCGATCTTCGAGGTCTTCCCGGACGTGGTGATCAACGACCTGTCCACTGCCGAGATCGAGCGCCTGTCGGCAGAGGTGACCGACGCGGCCATCGACAAGACGCTGGACATCCTGCGCAAGCAGCGCCGCAGCTTCGCCCAACGCGCGCAGGATGCCGCCGCTGCCGACGGCGACCGCGTGACGGTCGATTTCGAAGGCAAGATCGACGGCGAGCCCTTCCAGGGCGGCAAGGCCGAGGACTTCCAGTACGTGGTTGGCGAAGGCCAGATGCTCAAGGAGTTCGAAGACGCCGTGCGCGGCATGAAGGCCGGCGAGAGCCGCACCTTCCCGCTGGCCTTCCCGGCCGATTACCACGGCAAGGACGTGGCCGGCAAGCAGGCCGACTTCCTGGTCACGGTCAAGAAGATCGAGTCGAGCCACATGCCCGAGGTCGACGACACGCTGGCCAAGTCATTGGGCATCGCCGACGGCACCGTGGCCGGACTGCGCGCCGACATCCGCAAGAACCTGGAGCGCGAAGTCAAGTTCCGCCTGCTGGCGCGCAACAAGCAGGCCGTCATGGACGCACTGCTGACCAAGGCCGAGCTCGATCTGCCCAACGCCAGCGTCCAGGCCGAAGTTGGCCGGCTGATCGAAAGCACCCGTGCAGACCTGAAGCAGCGCGGCATGAAGGACGCCGACAAGGCGCCCATCCCGGAGGACATCGTGCGTCCCCAGGCCGAGCGCCGCGTGCGCCTGGGCCTGGTGGTGGCCGAGCTGGTGCGCAAGAACGACCTCGTGGCCAAGCCCGAGCAGATCAAGGCCCACATCGACGACCTGGCCGCCAGCTACGAGAAGCCTGAGGATGTGGTGCGCTGGTACTACGGTGACCGCCAGCGGCTTGCCGACGTCGAGGCGGCCGTGCTCGAGAACAACGTGACCGACTACGTGCTGGCCCAGGCCAAGGTCACCGACAAGACGATCGGCTTCGACGAGCTGATGGCCCAGCAGGGCTGATGCCCGGGTGGGCCTTGCGTTGCGATGCAGGGCCCCCATCTGCCGCTTGCCAACCTAATTCCGGAGAAAACATGGCCATCCACAACAGTGCGCTCGAAACCCAGAACCTGGGCATGGTTCCCATGGTCATCGAGCAGTCGGGCCGCGGCGAGCGTTCCTACGACATCTACTCGCGCCTGCTGAAAGAGCGCGTGATCTTCCTGGTTGGCGAGGTCAACGACCAGACCGCGAACCTGGTGGTGGCGCAGCTGCTGTTCCTGGAGAGCGAGAACCCCGACAAGGACATCTCGTTCTACATCAATTCGCCTGGTGGCAGCGTGACGGCCGGCATGGCCATCTACGACACCATGCAGTTCATCAAGCCCGACGTGTCCACGCTGTGCGTGGGCTTCGCGGCTAGCATGGGTGCCTTCCTGCTGGCGGCTGGTGCCAAGGGCAAGCGCTTCTCGCTGCCCAACTCCAAGATCATGATCCACCAGGTGCTGGGCGGCGCTCGGGGTCAGGCGACGGACATCGAGATCCATGCGCGCGACATCCTGCGCACCAAGGACCAGATGAACCGCATCCTGGCCGAGCGTACCGGGCAGCCGCTGGACAAGATCAAGCACGACACCGAGCGCGACTACTTCCTGGAAGCGAACGAAGCCAAGGAGTACGGCCTCGTGGACCAGGTGATCTCGCGCCGGCCCTGATCCGGCCTGTGCTGCAGCCGCGCGGACTGCGCGGAAACGGCGCCTTTTTCACGAAAAGGCGCCGTTTTTCGTTTGGTTATCATTGCCCAACGTCTTTTTAAAGGCATTCCTCCATGGCCGAGAAAAAAGGCTCCTCCAGTGAAAAGACCCTGTACTGCTCGTTCTGCGGGAAGAGTCAGCACGAGGTGAAGAAACTCATCGCAGGACCGTCCGTGTTCATCTGCGACGAGTGCATCGACCTGTGCAACGAGATCATCCGTGACGAGGTGCCCGCCGGTGGCGAGGCGCGCGAGGGGCGCAGCGACCTGCCGACCCCGCTGGAGATCAAGAACAACCTGGACAACTATGTGGTGGGCCAGGAGGTTGCCAAGCGCACGCTGTCGGTGGCCGTCTACAACCACTACAAGCGCCTGCGCTACAAGGACAAGGCCAAGAAGGACGAGGTGGAGCTGTCCAAGAGCAACATCCTGCTGATCGGCCCCACCGGCTCGGGCAAGACGCTGCTGGCGCAGACCTTGGCGCGCATGCTGGACGTGCCCTTCGTGATGGCCGACGCCACCACGCTGACCGAGGCCGGCTATGTCGGCGAGGACGTCGAGAACATCGTCGCCAAGCTGCTGCAGAGCTGCAACTACGACGTGGAACGGGCCCAGCGCGGCATCGTCTACATCGACGAGATCGACAAGATCTCGCGCAAGTCGGACAACCCCTCGATCACGCGCGACGTGTCGGGCGAGGGCGTGCAGCAGGCGCTGCTCAAGCTCATCGAGGGCACCATGGCCAGCGTGCCGCCGCAGGGCGGACGCAAGCACCCGAACCAGGACTTCCTGCAGATCGACACGACCAACATCCTGTTCATCTGCGGCGGCGCGTTCGCGGGCCTGGAGAAGGTCATCGGCAGCCGCCAGGAGTCCTCGGGGATCGGCTTCGGTGCCGCGGTCAAGAGCAAGGCCGAGCGCGCACTGACCGAGGTGTTCCGCGAGGTCGAGCCCGAGGACCTGATCAAGTTCGGCCTGATCCCCGAACTGGTGGGCCGCATGCCGGTGGTGGCCACGCTGGCCGAGCTCAGCGAAGACGCGCTGGTGCAAATCCTGACCGAGCCCAAGAATGCGCTGGTCAAGCAGTACGCCAAGCTGCTGTCCATGGAAGACGTGGACCTGGAGATCCGCCCCGCGGCGCTCAAGGCCATCGCGCGCAAGGCGCTGGCGCGCAAGACCGGCGCACGCGGCCTGCGCTCCATCCTAGAGCTGTCGCTGATCGACACCATGTTCGACCTGCCGAACCAGGCCAATGTCGACAAGGTGGTCGTGGACGAGTCCACCATCGAAGAAAACAAGGCGCCGCTGCTGGTCTACCGCGAAGCGGCCAAGAAAGCCTGACCGTGCTGCCGGCAGCGGCCCTGGAGTCAGTGCCGGCTTTCTTCCACCCATCCTGTGCCGCCTTCGGCACGGGTTGAAAATGTGACATCGGCGACCATATTCGCTGGGTCACACAAAGGATTCTGATGTCCGGTCAACCCCCCCTGCCAGCCGAACCGCTGGAACTGCCACTGTTGCCGTTGCGCGATGTGGTGGTGTTTCCCCACATGGTGATCCCGCTCTTCGTAGGCCGTCCCAAGAGCATCAAGGCGCTGGAAGCGGCGATGGAGGCCGAGCGCCGCATCATGCTGGTGGCGCAGAAAGCCGCCGCCAAGGACGAGCCACTGGTCACCGACATGTTCGACGTCGGCTGCGTCTCCACCATTCTGCAGATGCTGAAATTGCCGGACGGCACCGTGAAGGTGCTGGTCGAGGGCCAGCAGCGCGCGCGCGTGAACCACATCGAGGACGGCGAGGCGCACTTCAACGCCAACGTCACGCCGATCGAGCCGGCCGATGCCACGCAGAAGAACACCGAGGTCGAAGCGCTGCGCCGCGCCGTGATGCAGCAGTTCGACCAGTACGTCAAGCTGAACAAGAAGATTCCGCCCGAGATCCTGACCTCGATCTCCAGCATCGACGACGCCGGCCGCCTGGCCGACACCATCGCCGCGCACCTGCCGCTCAAGCTCGACAACAAGCAGGCCGTGCTCGACCTGTCGGACGTGCGTGAGCGGCTGGAAAACCTGTTCGGCCAGCTCGAGCGCGAGGTCGACATCCTCAACGTCGACAAGAAGATCCGTGGCCGTGTGAAGCGGCAGATGGAGAAGAACCAGCGCGACTTCTACCTGAACGAGCAGGTCAAGGCGATCCAGAAGGAACTGGGCGAGGGCGAGGAGGGCGCCGACATCGAGGAGATCGAGAAGAAGATCCGCCTCGCCAAGATGCCCAAGGAGGCCTTGAAGAAGGCCGAGGCCGAGCTCAAGAAGCTCAAGCTCATGTCGCCCATGTCGGCCGAGGCCACCGTGGTGCGCAACTACATCGACGTGCTGACCAACCTGCCCTGGAGCAAGCGCACGAAGATCAAGCACGACCTGGCCAATGCCGAGGAAGTGCTCAACGAAGACCACTACGGCTTGGACAAGGTCAAGGACCGCATCCTCGAATACCTCGCGGTGCAGCAGCGCGTGGACAAGGTCAAGGCGCCCATCCTGTGCCTGGTCGGGCCTCCGGGCGTGGGCAAGACCTCGCTCGGCCAGTCGGTGGCCAAGGCCACGGGCCGCAAGTACGTGCGCATGGCGCTGGGCGGCATGCGCGACGAGGCCGAGATCCGCGGCCACCGCCGCACCTACATCGGTGCGCTGCCGGGCAAGGTGCTGCAAAGCCTGTCCAAGGTCGGCACGCGGAACCCGCTGTTCCTGCTCGACGAGATCGACAAGCTGGGCACGGACTTCCGCGGCGACCCGTCGAGCGCGCTGCTGGAGGTGTTGGACCCCGAGCAGAACCACACGTTCGGCGACCACTACGTGGAGGTCGACTTCGACCTGTCCGATGTGATGTTCGTCGCCACCTCGAACTCGATGAACATCCCGCCGGCCCTGCTGGACCGCATGGAAGTCATCCGCCTGTCGGGCTACACCGAGGACGAGAAGGTCAACATCGCGCTGAAGTACCTGCTGCCCAAGCAGCTCAAGAACAACGGCGTGAAGGACGGGGAACTGCTGGTTGCCGAAGACGCCGTGCGCGACGTGGTGCGTTACTACACGCGTGAAGCCGGCGTGCGGTCGCTCGAGCGCGAGCTGTCCAAGATCTGCCGCAAGGTGGTCAAGGGCCTGCAGCTGAAGAAGCTCACGCCGCAGGTGGTCGTCAACGCCGAGAACCTCAATGACTTTCTTGGTGTGCGCAAGTTCACCTACGGCCGTGCCGAGCAGCAGAACCAGATCGGCCAGGTGGTCGGCCTGGCCTGGACCGAGGTCGGTGGCGACCTGCTGACCATCGAGGCCGCCACCATGCCCGGCAAGGGCGTGATCACGCGCACGGGTTCGTTGGGTGACGTCATGAAGGAATCTGTCGAGGCCGCTCGCACCGTGGTGCGCAGCCGAGCCCGCCGCCTGGGCATCAAGGACGAGGTGTTCGAGAAGCGCGACATCCATATCCACGTGCCCGATGGCGCGACGCCGAAGGACGGCCCGAGCGCCGGCGCCGCGATGACGACGGCCTTCGTGTCCGCGCTTACCGGTATTCCGGTGCGCAGCGATGTCGCGATGACCGGCGAGATCACGCTGCGCGGCGAGGTGACTGCCATCGGTGGGCTCAAGGAAAAG
>CAJYRH010000017.1 GCA_913776795.1 uncultured Pseudorhodoferax sp.
CCACTTCCTTGTAGCCGCCCAGCTCGCTGGGCGATTCGCTGATGAGCTCGGTCTTCCAGCCGCGGCGCTCGGCAAAGCGGGTGTACATGCGCAGGAGGTCGCCCGCGAACAGCGCCGATTCGTCGCCGCCCGTGCCGGCGCGGATTTCCACGAAGGCCGCGCGCGCGTCGTCCGGGTCCCTGGGCAGCAGCATGCGCTGCAGTTCGTTCTCCAGTTCCCTCAGTTCGGCTTCGGCGCTGGCGATCTCCTCACGCGCCATCTCGGCCATGTCGGGGTCGGCCAGCATTTCCTGCGCTGCGGCCAGGTCGGACTGGCGCTGCTGGTGGCGCGCATAGCGGCCGGCGACTTGGGCCACGTCGGCATGCTCGCGCGACAAGGCCATGAACTGCTTCATGTCCGCCATGATGTCCTGACGCGACAGCAGGAAGTCCAGTTCGGACAGGCGCAGCGCGTAGCGCTCGAGTTGTTGGCGGAGAAATGGTTTCAAGGCGGCGATCCGGTGGGCAGGCGCGGAAAAAATGGGAGGGGCCCGGCGTGGCGGGCCGTCGCGGGGCGGGCGCCGCTAACGCTCTTTGCGCAGGAACAGGCGCGAGATGGTCTGCACTGCCTGTTCGCGCGCCGGGCCGTCGCCGGCGTGCAGCTCGGCCATGGCGCCGTGCAGCATCTTCTGTGTGAGGCCCTTGGCCAGGGCTTCGAGCACGGCGTCCACGTCGTCGCCGCGTGCCAACTGTTTGCGTGCGCGCGCCAGTTCGGCCTGGCGCCAGGTGTCGGCCTGGCTGTTGAGCTGGCGGATCAGCGGCACCACGCCGTTCTGCGGGTCGCGCTGGCCCATCCAGTGCAGAAAGCTCTGCACGCCCGCGTCGATGATGACCTCGGCCTGGGCCACGGCCGCCTGGCGCTGGGCCTGGCCGGTCTGCACGACGCTGGCCAGGTCGTCCACGGGGTAGAGGAACACGTCTTCCAGGCCCTTGACCTCGGGCTCGATGTCGCGCGGCACGGCCAGGTCGACCATGAACATGGGCCGGTGCTTGCGCTGCTTGAGCGCGCGCTCCACGGCACCCAGGCCGATGATGGGCAGCGTGCTGGCCGTGCAGCTCACGATGGCGTCGAACTCGTGCAGCCGGGCGGGCAGGTCGGCCAGGCGCATGACCTCGCCGCCGAAGCGGCCAGCCAGCTTCTCGCCGCGCTCCAGCGTGCGGTTGGCGATGGCGATGGACTTGGGGCTCCTGGCCGCGAAGTGCGTGGCGGCCAGCTCGATCATCTCGCCGGCGCCCACGAACAGCACGCGCACCTGGCCCAGGTCCTCGAACAGCTGGGAGGCCAGGCGCACGGCGGCGGCGGCCATGCTGATGGAATGCGCGCCGATCTCGGTGGCGGTGCGCACTTCCTTGGCCACCGAGAACGAGCGCTGGAACAGCTGGTTCAGCGTGGAGCCCAGTGCGCCGGCCTCGTTGGCCACGCGCACGGCGTCCTTCATCTGGCCCAGGATCTGGGCCTCGCCCAGCACCATGGAATCGAGGCCGCTGGCCACGCGGAACACGTGGCGGGCGGCCAGGCCATCGTGCAGCGTGTAGGCGTGCGAGCGCAGCAGCGCTGGCGCCACGCCACCGGCATGGGCCATCCAGTCCACCGTGCGGTCGATGGCCTGGGCGTCGGCAACGCCATGTGCGCAATAGATCTCTGTGCGGTTGCAGGTGGAGATGATGGCGGCCTCAGGGCCCGACAGCGCCGAGCGCAGGCCGGCCAGCGTGGGCGCGATCTGGTCCAGCGCGAACGCAAACCGTCCGCGGAGATCCAGCGGAGCGGTTTGGTGGTTGATGCCGAGTGCCCAGACAGCCATGGCCGGCGATTATAAAATCCGGCATCTCCCCGCGCTGCTTGACCTGCGTCAAGCCCTTCGTGCTCTCCCATGGGTGTCGTCGACCTGCTGTTGCATGGACTGGCCTTCGTGCTGCCGGCTTTCTGCGTGGCGCTGTGCTGCACGCTGGTCGCCCGCGTGGGCCGGGGTGGCGGCATGCGCTGGTGGAGCGCCTGGCTGCTGACCGGCGCTGCCGGCAGCCTGGCGCTGCTGGGCGCGCTCTGGGCCGTGGGTCGCGACGGCAGCATCGCCGGCTATGCGGCGCTGGTGGTCTGCTGCGGCACGATGTCCTGGTTGCTGTCCTTGCGCCGGCGCTGAGCTATGCCAGCAGATCGTGGTGCGTGTGGCCCGTTTGCAGTGCGTGCACGCATTCACGCCAGGGCTGGTCGGTCGCCGTGATCAGGAAGCCGTAGGCACCGTAGTCGTCGTAGCGCCGCCCGCGCATGACGGTGATCTGCAGCACAGACTGCTCGTGGGTGCCCAGGTGCACCACCACACGGCCCGAGGTCTTGAGCGGCAGTTCCTCGCGCGCATGGGCCTGGAAGCCCTCGTTCGATGCGTCGACCACCTGAAGGTCCAGCAGACGACGCTGGCCGTCGATGGCAATCTCGAGCTTGCCCTTGCACTTGAGCGAGAAGCGCGGATGCCGGCGCAGCGTGTCCATCTGGGCCGGCGGCTGCTCCAGCGGCGGCAGCACGGCCTGGTAGGCGGGCAGGTCGTAAATTTCGTGCAGCATGGCCTTCTTGCGCGCGTCGAGTCCGGCGAAGCCCTGGGTGCGCTGGTTGAAGAAGTGGTCCAGCAGCGCGGGCGTCATGACCGGGTCGTTGGTCGTGTAGTAGCGCCGCCGCGGCAACCGGATGTTCGGCAGCTCCATGCGGAAGAAATAGTGGTGCAGGCTCTTGCGCGGCGGCTTGCCCGCGTAGGCGCGCGACAGCAGTGCGTCGGCCTGGCTCAGGTCCAGCGTGGCGCCCACGGCTGGCGCGCCATTGGCAAAGTCGTAGGCGGCCACCGTCTTCTGCGGCAGCCGGCGAAAGCACAGCAGCGACTCGTAGAGTTCGATGTGGTAAGGGTTCACCGCGATGACCAGATGCCGTGTGTCGAAGAAGCGCGTGCAGTAGGTGTGCATGAACTTCATCAGAGGGAACAGGATCGCGCCACCGGTCTTGCGGTGCTTCGGGTGCACCGCCAGTGCCGAGACCTCGGCGATCTGGCCGCGCTCTGCCTCCACGCTGGACAGGTCGAACACCGCCTGCAGCGGAAAGCCGAACGGGCTCTCGCGGATCAGCGAGATCGTGCCCACGACCTCGTCGTCGACCTTGGCGCACAGCGTGGTCGTGGTCGGCAGCGCGTGGTAGATGGTGGCGCGCAGGCCCGAGGGCGCGGGCTGCATGAAGCCCACGGCCACGTAGGCGTCGTGCAGCAGCCTGAAACAAGCCTCGAGCTCTTCGCGCGTGTCGGCGATCTTGAGCGTGAGCCGCGGGTCGGGCGCCGGGTCGCAGTCGACGAAGGAGCGGGCCACCGAGAAGCGCACCGACTGCGGCATGAAGCCGATGGCCTGGCGCAGGCCCTTGTGCAACGTGCGGCGCGTGCGCGAGAGCAAGGTCTGCTTTTTGGTTCGTGGCGAGCGGGCCATGGGATGCTCCTCCCGGCAGTATGGGCTCAGCGGCCGGGCAGGTGCGATTCGATCAAATGCCCGGCGATGGATAGCCCGCGCGGGGGGATGGGCGGCATCGCGTCGCCAGGTCCGACCCAGACGGCCTCCTCGATCTCGTTCTCGTCCAGGCGGATCTCGCCGCCCGCGTACTCGGCCGTGAACGCGATCATGAGCGAGTGCGGAAACGGCCAGGACTGGCTGGCAAAGTAGCGCAGGTCCTTCACCTTCAGGCCGACTTCCTCGAAGACCTCGCGATGGATGGCTTCCTCGACGGATTCGCCGGCCTCCAGGAAGCCGGCCAGCGCCGTGTAGAAGCGGGTCGGCGAGTTGCGGTGGCGCGCCAACAGCAGTTCGGGGCCGCGCCGCACCAGCACCATCATGGCCGGCGAAATGCGCGGGTAGGCCATGTGTCCGCAGGCCGGGCAGCGCATGCAGCGTTCGCCGGCCACGTGGGTGGTCGGGCTCCCGCAGGCGCCGCAGAAGCGGTGCGTGCGCGCCCATTCTGCGATCTGCCAGGCCCGGCCGGCCACGGCCAGCAGGCCGTCGTCCATGGCGCCGAACAGCGCGCGCAGCCGGTGCGGACGCAGGCCTTCGGGCACTGGCGTGCCCTTGGGCATCCAGGCCACCCGGCAATAAGCCCCTTCGAGCAGGCCCACAGGCAGGAAGTCGGCGGATCGCAGGCCGAGCGCGGCGCACACAAGCGCGCCGGGCAGGGCCAGGTCGCCTTCGCCGACGAGGAGTTCGTCACCGCAGAACACGAAGTTCTGCACCAGGTCCTGTTCACGCGCCGCCAGCAGCGGCGTGAACGCAGGAGGGGTTTGCAGCATGGGCGGGCATCCGGGCCGTTGGAGGCCGCATGCTAACCGTCGGTGCGCAACTGCGTCAGAGCGCGAGCACCAGCGACGCGCGGGCCTGCAGTCCGTCGCTGCCGGCGGTGTAGGGCAGGGTCACGGCGGCGCGGTCGGCAGTGTCGAGCCGGCGCCAGAGGAAGTCGCGCGCGTTGCCCGGATCGCCCGCGACGTAGAGCTGCGTGGTGAGCAGTTCGCGCGTGCCCAGCCGCACCTTCACATGGATGTGCGGCGTGCGGCCGCTGTAAGGCACAGGGCGGATGGTGCGGAAGCGCCAGCGGCCCTCGGCGTCGACCGTGGTGCGGCCGAACCCCTGGAAGGCCGGGTCCTGGCGGCTGCCGTCGCCGGGATGGTCATAGTGCCCGGCTTCGTCGCACTGCCAGATCTCCACCTGCGCGCCGCGCACGGGCCGGCCGTCCAGGTCGCGCAGCGTGCCGTCCAGCCACGCCGGCTGGCCGCGGGCGTAGCGCAGCGCGCCGTTGCGCAGCAGGTCGTTGTCGGCGTCGACCGGGAAGGCCACGGGATAGAACGGGCCCTCGGTCTGCGCCGGCGTGCGCCGCAGCGGCGCGGCGGGCTGGGCCCGCGCGGTCAGCAGGGCAGGGCAGGCGATCAGCGCGGCAGTGAGCGTACGGCGGGTCGGCATGGCCGTCAGATGCCGGTGACCGCGCGCAGGTTCCGGTTACACGAATAGCGCGTCGAAGCCTTCCACGGGTTCGAAGCGTTTGTTGTGCCAGCGCAGGCGCAGCGGGCCCGGCATGGCGCGCTCGCGCACCGGATGGCGGTCGTCGCCCGGGTAACAGACCACGCGCGTGCCCCCGTCCTCAATGCTTTCGGGCTGGATGAGTGGCGGGCGGCGCGTGCGTGCGGCGGCGACGGCTTCGTCGGCCGTGGCGTGGCGCGCGAGCTGGGCCAGCGTCATGATCTGCGGCGGCGCCATCTCGATCTCGCGGTCCCAGTAGCGCTGCAGCGCGGCGCGCGGCGCCAACCAGGTGCTCTCGGTGGTCTCGTAGTCGTCGTGCGTGGCGACCTGCTCGGGCGGCACCCTGGCAGCAAAGAAGCGCGTGTCGAAGCGCTTGTTCATGACCGAGGGCACGCGCGGCGTGATCCAGCGCGACCACGGCGCGAGCCGCCGCGTCTGCACACGCAGGCCCAGTTCCGCCAGCATGGTGTTGAAGGGCGTGCCGGCCTTGAGCAGCGCAGCGGCGCGCGCCAGGTCGGGATCGCCGCCGTCGGCGGTCTCGGCCAGCAGCACCCCCGCCTCTTCGAAGGCCTCGCGCACGGCGGCCACGTACAGCCCGGCCGCGCGCGCGGCGTCCAGCTCTGCGTCGTGCAGGCTGGCGTGCAGCTGCGCGGCACCTTGGTCGAGATGGCGCGCCGCGTCGAGTTCGGCATCGGCCACATCGAGCTTGCCGCCCGGGAACACATAGGCGCCGCCCAGCACGTCGGACAGTCCGTGGCGCTTCATGAGCAGGACCTCCAGGCCGCTGGCGCCATCGCGCAGCATGACCACGGTGGAGGCCGCGCGGGGCGGCGTGTCGATGGCGTGCAGGTTCAGTTCCATGGGGTTCCCTTTGTCTCCAGTACAGTTGCCCGGCTTTTTTCTATGGCGCGCAGCAGGCTAACAGAGGCTGCTGGCTGGGGCTGTCGCGCAGCTTCCACCTCGCAAGGAGACAAACGGATGGGTCTGGATTTCAAGGGCCGTGTGGCCATCGTCACGGGCGCCGGCGGCGGGCTGGGCCGCGAGCATGCGCTGGCACTGGCCCGGCGCGGCGCCAGGGTGCTGGTCAACGACCTGGGTGGTGCGCGCGATGGCAGCGGCGGCTCGGCTGGCGCGGCGCAGGCCGTGGCCGACGAGATCGTCGCGGCCGGTGGCGAGGCGCTGGCCAACGGCGCCTCGGTCACCGACCACGAGGCCGTGGCCGCCATGGTCCAGCAGGCCGTGGACGCCTGGGGCCGCGTCGACATCCTCGTGAACAACGCCGGCATCCTGCGCGACAAGAGCTTCGCCAAGATGGAGCTGGCCGACTTCCGCCTGGTCATGGACGTGCACCTGATGGGCGCCGTGCACTGCTGCAAGGCCGTGTGGCCGCTCATGACCGCGCAGAAGTACGGCCGCATCGTGATGACGAGCTCGTCCTCGGGCCTGTACGGCAACTTCGGCCAGGCCAACTACGGCGCGGCCAAGATGGCGCTGGTCGGCCTCATGCAGACGCTGGCGATCGAGGGCGCCAAGCACGGCATCCACGTCAACAGCCTGGCGCCCACGGCCGCCACGCGCATGACCGAGGACCTCATGACGCCCGAAGTGCTGCGCGCGCTGGACCCGGCCGCCGTGGTGCCCGCCATGCTGGTGCTGGCCAGCGAGGACGCGCCCACGCGCAACGTGCTGTGCGCGGGTGCCGGCTCTTTCGAGGCCGCGCACGTCACGTTGACGCAGGGGCAGTGGATCGGCACCGGCACGGACGCGCCCGAACGCCTGGCGGCCGCGCTCGATGCGGTGCGCGCGCGCGAGGGAGAAACCGTGCCGCAAAGCGGTTCGGAGCAGGGCCGCCTGGAAGTCGGCCGTGCCATGGCACAGGCGGGCCGCCAGGCCGGCTAAGCCCTTGCCTGCAGGGCTTGGCGGCCTGTGATACCTTCCGGCCCCACACAGATTCCGGGGCTTGAAACAACAATGGCCACAACGACCTTGCATGCCAGCACGCCCCTCACCGAGCGCGTCGGCGCCCTCACGGCCGAGCGCCTGCGCGGCATCCGCCGCGGCCTCGAGAAGGAAAGCCTGCGTGCCACGCCGGATGCGGGCCTGGCCCTGACGCCGCATCCGGCCGCACTGGGTTCGGCCCTCACGCACGAGCACATCACCACCGACTTCAGCGAATCGCAGCTGGAGCTCATTACCGGCGTGCACGCCGATGTGGACAGCTGCCTCGCGGAACTGCGCGAGGTACACCAGTACGTCTACCACGTGCTGCGTGAGCAGGGCGACGAGATGCTGTGGGTTTCCAGCATGCCCTGCGGCCTGCCGACCGACGAGACGATTCCGCTCGGGCGCTACGGTTCGTCCAACGTGGGCCGCGCCAAGAGTGTCTACCGCATGGGACTGGGCCACCGGTACGGCCGCCGGATGCAGACCATCTCTGGCATCCACTACAACTGGTCGATGCCGGGCATCGACAGCGCGGCTTACTTCGACCTCATCCGCAACTTCCGCCGCCACGCGTTCCTGCCGCTGGTGCTGTTCGGCGCCTCGCCCGCCGTCTGCGCGAGCTTCGTGCAGGGCCGCGAGCACGCGCTGCAGCCGCTCGGCGAGCACAGCATGTACCTGCCGCACGCGACCTCGCTGCGCATGGGGCGCCTGGGCTACCAGAGCGACGCGCAGTCCACGCTCGCGGTGAGCTACAACAGCCTGGACGGCTACGGCGCCTCGCTGCAGGAGGCGCTGACCAAACCCTATCCGGCCTACGAGGCCGTGGGCATCCGCAACCCGGGCGGCGATTACAACCAGCTCGCCACCAGCCTGCTGCAGATCGAAAACGAGTTCTACGGCACGATCCGGCCCAAGCGCGTGATCCGCCCGGGCGAGCGGCCGCTGCACGCACTGCGCGAGCGCGGCGTCGAATACATCGAGGTCCGCCTGATGGATCTGGACCCGTTCGAGCCGCTCGGCATCGGTGCCTCGACCATGCGCTTTCTCGATGTCTTCCTGCTGCACTGCCTGCTCAGCGACAGCCCGCCGGATACGCCCGAGGAGATCGCGGCGCTGGCGCGCAACCAGCAGCGCGTGGCCGCGCGCGGCCGCGAGCCGGGCCTGCTGCTCGAGCAGGACGGCCGCGAGCGCGTGCTGACCGAATGGGCGCTGCAGCTCGTCGACGAGTGCATGCCCATCGCCCAGGCGATGGACGCCGCGCTCGGCGGCGACGGCCACATGGCGGCGCTGCGTGCGGCACGCTCGGCACTGCTGGCGCCCGAGACGCTGCCCTCGGCCCGCGTGCTCGAACAAACCACGCGCGAACACGGCAGCAGCTTCACGCGCTTCACCGTGCAGCAAGCGCTGCAGACGCGCGCGCAGATGCTGGCGCTGCCCTTCCCGCAGGCGCTGCGCGAGCGTTTCCTGGCGGCATCCCAGGCCTCCATCGAGGAAAAAAAGCGCATCGAGGCCGGCGACACGATGCCGTTCGACGTTTACCGAGAAGAGTATCTGCGGCCCGAGCGGCTGGGGCTGGGCCTCAAGCGCCGTGGCAGCGCTGCAGCGCCACAGGTGCTGCAGGCCGCCGCGCTCTGACGCACCGAGGTGCTAGG
>CAJYRH010000018.1 GCA_913776795.1 uncultured Pseudorhodoferax sp.
CGATCGGCCTGGGGGCATTCACGTGCATCTCCTACTTCCTGGCGGGGCTGCTGCATGTGCACGCGCCGGTGCCCAACGGTACGCTCGTGGGCAACACCATCTTCCTGCTGTTCTCTGCCACCGCGTCTTCTGTCTGCACGGTTTTCAACGAACGCGCACGGCTCAAGCTGTTCACGCTGCAGCGCGAAGTCGCCGAGAAGAACGCCTCGCTGCAAAGCACCAACCAGGCCCTGGCCCAGATCAAGGGCATGATGATGCAGCAGGAGAAGATGGCGGCCCTGGGCACGCTGTCGGCGGGGCTGCTGCACGAGGTCAACAATCCCGTCAACTACAGCATGATGGCGCTCAACATGGCGCTGATGGACCCGGCCGCGGTGGCCAGTGCCGACCTGAAAGAGAGCCTGACGGATGCCAAGGACGGCATGCTGCGCGTGCAGAGCATCGTCACCGACCTCAAGACCTTTGCCTACCAGAAGCCCGGTGGCGGCGACAGCGAGCGCATCTTCCTGTTCGAGAAGGCGCTGCAGTCGGCGCTGCGCCTGACCGGCTTCGAACTCAAGGGCGTTCAGATCGAGCGCGAGCTGCCGCTGGACACGCACGTGCGCGGCGACGAGCCCGCCATCATCGGGGTGCTGGTCAACCTCCTGGGCAATGCCGCGCTGGCGCTGCACAAGGCGGCGCAGCGCCGGCCGGGCATGGCGCCGCAGATCGCAGTGCGGGCCGAGCGGCGGGGCGGCCGGCTGCGCGTGCACGTGCGCGACAACGGGACCGGCATCGCGCCCGCGAACCTTGCGCGGGTGTTCGAGCCCTTTTTCACAACGCGCGAAGTGGGCCAGGGCCTGGGCCTGGGCCTGGCCGTGTGCTATGCCATCGTGCAGCGCCACGGCGGCCAGCTGACAGTGGCCAGTGAAGAGGGCGCCTGGACGGAGTTCAGCTTCGACCTCGCGCTGGCCACGGCCGACATCGCTGCGCCTGCGGCACCCGCTGGGGCGGGCACCCTGCCGGCCTGAGGAGCACGCCACCATGCGCACGACCGCCGACGACACCGATGCCGACACCATCCTGCTGGTCGACGACGAGGCGCTTGCGCTCAAGTGGTTCTGCCGCACCTATGGTGACGAGTTCCGCATCGAGGTCGCCAGCGGTGTGGACGAAGCGCTGCAGGCGCTTGCGCGCCTTGGCGAGCGCATCGCGGTGGTGGTAACCGACTACCGCATGCCCCAACGCAGCGGTCTGGAGCTGCTGCGGGAGCTGCAGCGCCAGCAGCGTGATCTGGTGCCGCTGCTGTGCACGGCTTATGCCGACACGGAACTGGCGATTGCCGCCGTCAACGAAGGGCGTGTGTTCCGCATCCTGCAAAAGCCGCTGGACCAGCAGACGACGCGCCAGGCGCTGCGCGAGGCGCTGGCCTGGCACCGCTTCCGCGCACGCGAGCGTGCGCTGCACGAAGGCCGCGTGATGGCCATGCGCGAGACGCTGGGTTTCCTGGCCCACGAGCTCAACACGCCGCTGGGCACCGTGCGCGGCTACATGGGCGGACTGCGCGACCGCTACCAGGCGCAGGCCTCGGGCGATGGCCGCGCCGTGTTTTCCGAGCACCGGCCCGGCGAGGTGATCGCCGCCATCGATTCGGCGGAGCGCCGCGCACTGTATTGCCAGTCGCTGGTCTCCAGCTTCGTGCAGTCCGCACGCGATGCGCACCGCGGCACCACGGAACCCGTGCTTCACGCCGGGGCACTGGTGCGTGCGCTGCTGGCCGAATACCCCTTCGAGGGCGAGGAGCGCGACTGGGTCGTGCTGTCGGTCCATGAGGACTTCCGCCTGCCCGGCCGGCGCGACCTGCTGTACCTGGTGCTGTGCACGCTGACCAAGAATGCGCTGTGGGCCTTGCGAGGCATTGGCACGCCGCAGCTGTGCATCGCCTACGGCCGCGGCCTGGCGCCCGGCCAGCCCGGGCCGGCGGAGCGGCCCTGGATCCGCTTCGCGGACAACGGCTGCGGCATCGCGCCGGATATCCTGGCGCGGCTGACCCTGGAGCCGGTCACCACCCGGGCGGCCAGCGGCGGCAACGGCATGGGCCTGGTTTTCTGCCGGCGCGTCGTCCAGGCCGTCGGCGGCGCCATTGCCATCCACTCCGAACCCGGACAGGGCTGCACCGTCACCCTGACCTTCCCGAGCACCGAGGACGCCAGAACATGAGCAAGCAACCCCAGAAGATCCTGTACGTGGACGACGAAGCCATGGCGTTGAAGTATTTCGAGCGCCTGGTGTCCCCGCTCGCGCCGGTGCTCACGGCTTCTTCCGTGGAGGCCGGCAAGGCCATGCTGTCGGCCCATGCCGACGAGATCGCCGTGCTGGTGTCCGACCAGCGCATGCCCGGCGCCTACGGCAACGAACTGCTGCGCCATGCGCACGACAACCATCCCAACATCGTGCGCATGCTCACCACCGCGTACTCCGAGCTGGGCGAGGCGATCGAGGCCATCAACTCCGGCCACATCTACCGCTACATCACCAAGCCCTGGGACCTGGAGAGCCTGCGCGCCGACCTCAAGAATGCGCTGGAACTGGCCGCACTGCGCAGCGAGCGCGACATGCTGCTGCGCGAGAAACTCATGGTGCAGCAGCAGCAGTTGCTGGCCGAACGCGTGACCCAACTGGTGGTGGCCTGCGCCGGTTTCGTGCGGCCCGACCACGCGGTCCGGGTCCAGGCTTTCCTGGAGTCGGCCAGCACGCTGGGCTGCCGCCCGCCGGCAATCGACTGGCACACCACGGACCATGCCGACCTGATGCAGGCCGAGACGGCGCGCAGCATCGCCATCGGTGCCGAACTGGCGGCCTGGGGCCGCTGGTTCGCGGACCAGAGCAGCGCCCGCCCGCCGCTGGCCGTGCTCGACGAAGCCCTGGCCGGTGCCGCGGAGATCCGCGAGGGCAAGCTGCTCGTGCGCGACCGCGCCGCGCTGGTCTGGCCGCTGGAGGCGCCGACGGGGGCGCCCGTCACCGCGGCCGGCACGGCCTGGCTGGCCTGGCTGCTGTGGAGCGACAGCACCGCCACGCTGCAACCGCAGGGCGACGGCCGCTGGCTGGTCGTGCCGGCCGCGCTGGCCGCGCCCGAGACCCTGCGGCGCGACTGGATGGCCGCGGCCATCGAGCGCATCGAACAGGCCGGCTGAGCCCGCTGCGGACAGACGCCGGATCCGGGTAAGTCCCCAGGCCGGCGCGTCTCTGCCGAAGGGCTTCTTCGGGCACGTTGAGCACCGGAGCAGACCCACCATGCAATAGACCAAGAAGACCGCTGCGCGGGGCGTTGCAGCGCGCGGCTGCCTGCCGGGCCTGGCCCTGGCCGCCCTGGCCTGGGCCGGCATGCCGGCCCAGCCGCAGACCGATGACGCGAACCGGCCGGTCCGGCTCGTCATCACGTTCCCTACCGCGGCTCCTCGCCGTCCCTGGTCGACCTCATGAGCGGCCATGTCGACACCATGATCGCCACGCTGGCCAGCGCCGGCACGCATCCGAATCCGGCAAGCTGCGCGCGCTGGCCGTGACCGGCGCCCAGCGCAACCCCGACGACCCCGAGGTGCCGGCCTTCGCCGAACTCGGCGTGCCCGGCATGGACGATGGGCCGTGGTCCGGGGTGCTGGGCCCGGCCAGGCTGCCGCAGCCGGTGGTCGACAAGCTCGCCGCCGCCATGGCCCGGGTGCTGCAGATGCCCGACGTGCGCGCTGGTCACCAGGACGGTGGGGCCGTGGTGGATCAGGCCGCTGGCGTGGTGCAGCGCGACCGGCTTCATTTGAGCCATTTGGCCGCAGCCTCGCGCACGGCACCGCGGCTGTCCACCACCTCCCAGGCGAAGCGCAGCACGCGCAGGTAGTCTGCGTCGTCGGTCGGCACCATGAAGCCCAGCGTGTTCACGGGCGTCAGCGGCGCGTCGATGAAGGCCGCATGCAGGCGTGGGTCGGTGCGCGCGTAGTGCAGCGCCTCGTAGGTCTCGGTGATCATCACGTCGCCCTTGCCCTCGGCGATCAGGCCCGGGATCTCGGCGTTCCTGTCGTGCGTGCTGACCTGCGCGGCCGTGAGGTTCTGCAGCACATAGGCCTCGTTGGTGCCGCCCGGGTTCTTGATCACGCGCACGCCAGCCTGGTTCAGGCTCTCGCGCGTGCGGAACCTGTCCTTGTCGGCCGCGCGCACCAGCGCCACCTTGCCGAAGGGCGCGTAGCCCGGCAGCATGTCGATCTGGCGCAGCCGCGCCACGTTGCGCGTGATGCCGCCCACGGCCACGTCGAACTTGTCGGCCTGGATGTCCTTCATGAGGTTGGGCCAGCTGGTGGGCACGTATTCGACCTTGGCCCCGAGCTCCCTGGCCATGGCCTCGATGAGGTCGATGTCGTGGCCGCTGTAGCCACTGTCGGTCTTGATCGCGAAAGGCCGGTAGTCGCCCGGCGTGCCCACGCGGAGCAGCTTGCTCTCCATGATCTTGTCCAGCCGCGGGCCGGCCTGGGCGGTCGCGGCGAGGGCGGAGGCGGCCAGCACGGCCGCGCCGACGAGGGCGTGCATCAGGGTCTTGCGTTGCATCATGTTTCCAGGTGGGTCGAGCGGCGCATCGTACTGGCTGCCGAACCGTGCGATGCCGGCCGCCTGGTGCGGGGCATGCCCGGCTGCAGGTCGACCCCGTCACGCGTCGCATCGAGATGGCGTGGCGGACTGCCACGTCCGCCTGGTCTCCATGGAACCCCGCTGCCCGGGCGGCTGGAGCGGCTGCACGAGCCCACGCGTGCGGCGGCGCCGGCGGCCTGCCGGGCAAGCGCTAGCGCGCGCCGAACAGCCGGTTCAGCTCCGCCCCCGTGGCGGCGCCCGCGAAGCCGTCGAAGCGGCCATGCTGCGCCAGGTCCTTGGCGGCGCGCATGAAGCCGCCCCAGGCGGCACGCGCCAGGCCGCCGCCCACGCTGACGCGGCGCACGCCCAGCGCGGCGATCTCGTCCATGCTGAGCTCGAAGGTGCCGCCCACGAGCAGGTTGACCGGCCTGGGTGCGACGGCCGCCACGACCGCCACGATCTGCTCGCGCGTGCGGATGCCGGGCGCGTACAGGCAGTCGGCGCCGGCCGCGGCATAGGCGCGCAGCCGGACCAGCGTGTCGTCGAGATCGGGCCGGTTCACGACGAAGTTCTCGGCGCGGCCGACCAGCAAGGTGTCGCCCCCGTTGGCGTCGATGGCGGCGCGTGCGGCGGCAAGCCGCGCCACGGCCACGTCCAGCGGGTACTGCGGGTCGTTCGGGTTGCCCGTGCCGTCCTCGATCGACAGGCCGGCCACGCCGGTCGCCACCGCCAGGCGCACGCTCTCGGCCACATCCTGCGGCGTGTCGCCATAACCATCCTCGAAGTCGGCGTTCACGGGCAGCTCGGTGGCGGCCACGATCTCGCGCAGGTGGGCCAGCACGGCGTCGCGCGGCAGGGCGCCGTCGGCCTCGGCCTGGGACCAGGCATGGCCCGAGCTCGTGGAGGCCAGGGCCTGGAAGCCCAGGCTCTCGAGGTAGCGTGCGCTGCCACGGTCCCAGGGGTTGGGAATCGCGAAGCAGCCGGCACGGTGCAGGGCATGGAAGGCGGCGCGCTTTTCGGAGGTGCTGCGGGGCATGGGGGTGTCTCCAGAGGTAGGCCGGCGCGCGAAGGGGGCTTTGCAGGCCGGGGCGTGTGGCGCGGCTATGGTCGCAGAACGCGGTCCGGCACGGGCCGCCTTTTCAGGATGAGCAGCCATGCACCGACGACATCTCACCGCGGCCGCCGCCGGGCTGGCCATCGCGGCAACCCTGCCGGCGTGGGCGCAGCCCTGGCCGGCGCTGGACCCGGACGGCATCGTGCTGTTCCGCCATGCCGACGCGCCTGGTACGGGGGATCCGCAGCAGTTCCGCCTTGGCGACTGCAGCACGCAGCGCAACCTGAGCGAACGTGGCCGCGGTCAGGCACGCGACCTGGGTGCGCGCTTCCGTGCGCGCAACGTCGCCGTGGGCCAGGTGTTGAGCAGCCAGTGGTGCCGCACGCGCGACACGGCCGAACTGGCCTTCCCGGGCCGGGTGCAGGAAGCGCCGGCCTTCAACTCCTTTTTCAACGAGGACGCGGACCAGTCCGCACGCCAGACGGCGGCAGCGCGCGCCGCGCTGGCAGCCTGGCGTGGCCCCGGCGTGCTGGTGGTCGTCACGCACCAGGTCAACATCACGGCGCTGACCGGGGTGTACCCGGCCTCGGGCGAGGGCGTCGTGGTGCGTGCCGTGCCCGCCGGCGGGCTGGA
>CAJYRH010000019.1 GCA_913776795.1 uncultured Pseudorhodoferax sp.
CGTAGTTGGTCAGC
The DNA here is from genome assembly GCA_913776795.1 of uncultured Pseudorhodoferax sp. Next base: position 15 of record CAJYRH010000019.1, read on the forward strand.
GGGGCGTTGGTGGCGATGCGCTGGGCCAGCTCGATGGCCTTGGCCAGCGCCTGCCCGGGCGGCACCAGGTACTGCGCGAAGCCGGCGCGCTCGCCCTCGCCGGCCTTGTAGACGCGGCCCGTCATCATCATGTCGGTCATGCGCGCCACACCGATCAGCTTCGGGATGCGCACCGAACCGCCGCCGCCCACGAAGATGCCGCGCGTGCCTTCGGGCAGCGCGTAGAAGGTGGTCTCGTCGGCCACGCGGATGTGGCAGGCGCTCGCCAGTTCCAGGCCGCCGCCGACCACCGCGCCGTGCAGCGCCGCGACCACCGGGACGGCGCCGAACTGCACGCCATCGAGCGCCTGGTGCCACATGCGCGAATGCAGCACGCCCTGGCCGGCGTCGCGCTCCTTCAGTTCGGAAAGGTCCAGCCCGGCGCAGAAGTGCTCGCCCGCGCCATCGACGACGACGGCGCCCACGCCTTCGGGCAGGTTCTGGAAGGTGTCGCGCAGCGCGAGGATGAGGCCGTCGTTGAGTGCGTTGCGCTTGGCGGCGCGGTTCAGCCGCACGATGGCGATGCCGTCCTGGCGTTCGAAGGAGAGGTCGGGGTGGTTCATGATGGCGTCTGGAAGCTGGCTCGATTATGGTTATGAAAAATAACCAAATCAAGGCACAATCGTTTGCCGGATTGCTGGTACTTACCCCTAGAAGCGGAGACCCCTGTGGACTGCACCAACCTCATCGCCATCGACACGCACACGCACGCCGAGATCAGCTGCTGGAACCCGTTCGACAACTACGGCGAGGAGTACGACCGTGCGGCCGACAAGTACTTCCGTTCCAGCCGCCGGCCGACCATCCAGGAAAGCATCGACTACTACCGCGAGCGCAAGATCGGCTTCGTGATGTTCGGTGTCGATGCCGAGTCGCAGCTGGGCCGCCGCCGCATCCCCAACGAGGAGATCGCCGAGGCCGCGCAGAAGAACAGCGACATCATGATCGCGTTCGCCAGCATCGACCCGCACAAGGGCAGGATGGGTGCGCGCGAGGCGCGCCGGCTCATCGAGGAGCACGGCGTGAAGGGCTTCAAGTTCCACCCGACGGTGCAGGGCTTCCACCCCTACGACAAGATGGCCTGGCCGATCTACGAGGTCATTGCCGAGCACAGGCTGCCGGCCATCTTCCACACCGGCCACAGCGGCATCGGCTCGGGCATGCGCTGCGGCGGCGGCCTGCGGCTCGAGTACAGCAACCCCATGCATCTGGACGACGTGGCGATCGATTTCCCCGACATGCAGATCGTCATGGCGCATCCGAGCTTCCCGTGGCAGGACGAGGCGCTGTCGGTCGCCACGCACAAGCCCAACGTCTGGATCGACTTGTCGGGCTGGAGCCCCAAGTACTTTCCGAAGCAGCTGATCCAGTACGCCAACACCCTGCTGAAGGACCGCGTGCTGTTCGCCAGCGACTGGCCGCTGATCTCGCCCGAGCGCTGGCTCAAGGACTCGGAGGAGGCGGGTTTCAAGCCCGAGGTGATGCCGGGCATCCTCAAGGGCAACGCAATGCGGCTGCTGGGCCTGGGCGGCTGAGCCGCGCGGCGCCTGTCCGCCCCGGCAGGGCTGCGCGCGGCGGGGGATTCGGTGCGTGCCGGATAATTTCGGGCTGCACTTCTCCGCCACGCATGCTGTTCCTGCTGTCACCTGCCAAGTCGCTCGACTACGAGAGCCCGGCCACGCCGGTCTCGCCCACCCAGCCGCTGTTCGCCGAGCAGACGGCCGAGCTCATCGCCGTGCTGCGCGAGAAATCGCCGCAGCAGATCGCCGAGCTGATGGACTTGTCAGACGCGCTGGCCGCGCTCAATGTGGCCCGCTACCAGGCCCACAGCCCGCGGTCCACCGCGCGCAATTCGCGCCCGGCCGTGCTGGCGTTCGACGGCGATGTCTATGGCGGCCTGGACGCCCGCAGCATGCCGGCCGAGGACCTGCGCTGGGCGCAGAAGCACCTGCGCATCCTGTCGGGCCTGTACGGCGTGCTGCGCCCCCTGGACCGCATGCAGCCCTACCGGCTGGAGATGGGCACGACGCTGGCGACAGACCGCGGCAGCAACCTCTACCAGTTCTGGGACAGCCGCATCGCCGAGTACCTGGACACGGAACTGGCCGGCAGCAGGCACCCGGTGGTCGTGAACCTCGCTTCGCAGGAGTACTTCAAGGCCGTGGACCGCAAGGCGTTGCGGGCACGTGTCGTCGAGTGCGTGTTCGAGGAGTACAAGGCCGGCAGCTACAAGGTCGTCAGCTTCTTCGCCAAGCGCGCGCGCGGCCTCATGGCGCGCTACGCCATCACCCACCGCATCGCCACGCCGGCCAAGCTGCGCCAGTTCGACCTGGAAGGCTATGCCTACGACGCCGACGTGTCCGAACCGAACCGGCTGGTGTTCCGGCGCCGCGCCGGCTGAAACCGAGAAAGGAGCCGCATGTCCGCCAACGCACCGACCCAGGCCATCACGCCGCAGTTGCGCCAGTGGATCGTGGAGCAGGCCCAGGCGGGCCACGCCCCCGATGCCGTGCTCAAGGCCATGCGCGAGGCCGGCTGGTCCGAGGACGTGGCCATCGACGCCATGGAGAGCACCCTGCGCGAGCACCTGGAGCAGACCGCACAGGCGGCGGGCCTGCCGGCGGCGGTGACCGTGCCGGAGCCCGCGCTGGACGACACGCCCCTGTACCTGGACGCCGGCGACCGCCGCGTGCATGTGCTGAGCGCGCAGCTGCAGCCCCGCGTCGTGGTGTTCGGCAACCTGCTGTCCGACGTGGAGTGCGAGGCCCTGATCGAACTCGCGCGCCCGCGCATGGCACGCTCGCGCACCGTGGCGACCAAGACCGGTGGCGAGGAGATCAATGTCGACCGCACCAGCGACGGCATGTTCTTCCAGCGCGGCGAGACGGAGCTCATCCAGCGCATCGAGGCGCGCATCGCGGCGCTGCTGCGCTGGCCCCTGCAGAACGGCGAGGGCCTGCAGATCCTGCGCTACGGCCCCGGTGCCGAGTACAAGCCGCACTACGACTACTTCGACCCGGCCGAGCCCGGAACGCCCAGCATCCTCAAGCGCGGCGGCCAGCGCGTGGCCACGCTGGTGATGTACCTGGGCGAGCCCGAGCGCGGCGGCGGCACGGTGTTCCCCGACGTGCACCTGGAGGTCGCGCCCAAGCGCGGCAACGCCGTTTTCTTCAGCTACGACCGGCCGCACCCGAGCACGCGCACCCTGCACGGCGGCTCGCCGGTGCTGGCCGGAGAAAAATGGATCGCCACGAAGTGGCTCAGAGAACGTGAATTCGCCTGAACAATCCCCGCTCGGCAAGGCCTCTGCCTACGCCGACCAGTACGACGCATCGCTGCTGTTCCCGATCGCGCGCGCCGAGAAGCGCGCCGAGATCGGTGCGGATGGCAAGACCCCCTTCTTCGGCGCCGACCTCTGGTCGGCCTACGAGCTGAGCTGGCTCAACCCGCGCGGCAAGCCGCAGGTGGCGCTGGTGCACTTCACCATCCCGTGCGAGACGCCCAACATCGTCGAGAGCAAGTCCTTCAAGCTCTACCTGGGCAGCTTCACGAACACGGTGTTCGCCAGCGTCGACGCCGTGCGCGCGCGGCTGCGGGACGACATCTCCGAAGCCGTCTGGCGCGGCAGCGCCACGCCTGCCACGGTGGGTGTGCGCGTGCTGCTGCCCGAGCAGTTCGACCAGCAGCCCATCCACGAGCTCGACGGCCTGAGCCTGGACCGGCTCGACCTGGACTGCACGCAGTACCAGCCCGCGCCCGAGTTGCTGACTGCGGCGTTCGAAGAGGGCCCCGTCACCGAGGTGCTGACCTCCGACCTGCTCAAGAGCAACTGCCTGGTCACGGGGCAGCCCGACTGGGGCAGCGTGCAGATCAGCTACTCCGGCCCGCAGATCGACCAGGCCGGCCTGCTGCGCTACATCGTGAGCTTTCGCAACCACAACGAGTTCCACGAGCAGTGCGTGGAGCGCATCTTCATGGACATCTGGCGCCGCTGCCGGCCGGTCAAGCTGACCGTCTACGCACGCTACACGCGCCGCGGCGGGCTGGACATCAACCCCTGGCGCACCAGCCATCCGGGCGCGGTGCCGGCCAACGTGCGCACCGCGCGGCAGTAGCCGGCGCAGCGGCCCACTGCATATGCCGCGCGTATGCGGTCCAGCGGTTTCAGGTATTTGATCCGGCCCGGCGGGCGCCCTAGCATCGGCGCCCCACACCAGGAGACAGATCCATGACCCGCCCCACCGCGCGCGCCGCATTGCGCGCCCTGGCCCTGCCGGCGCTGCTGGCCTGCGCCGCCGCCCAGGCCGAGCCCATCAGCGTGCTGTTCGTCGGCAACAGCTACACCTTTGGCCGCGTCGACCCGGTGATGAGCTACAACGCCGGCAACGTGCGCGACCTCACCGCGCCGATGGCCGCCGCAAACAGCACCGGCAGCAATACCTTCGAGCCTCATCCCTGGGGCGGCGTGCCCGGCATCTTCAAGCAGCTCACGGTGCAGGCGGGCCTGGACTACCAGGTGGCGCTGTCCACCCGCAACGCGGCCTCGCTGCGCGGCCATTTCCTCAACAGCAACCCGGCCAACTGGGACCTGCGCGGCAACATCGCCAGCCAGGCCTGGAACAAGGTCGTGCTGCAGGAGCAGAGCGACGAGGCGCTGCCCAAGCAGACCGGCCTCGCGTCCAATCCCGCCTACTTCAACGCCTACGTCAACCTGCTGGAGAACTACATCCACCAGGGCCAGGCGCTGGCCTACCGGGAGCGCGACCTGATCGGGGGCAGCAATGCGGCGTGCGCCAACATCACGGGGGCATCTGCCGGCACCTGCGGCACGCTGCGCACCATCGGCGCGAATCCCAATGCACGCGCCGACACCGAGGTCTATCTGTACCAGACCTGGGCCCGGCCCAACCTCGTCAATGCACCCTTCACCACGGTGACCGACCCGGTCACCGGAGAGGTCAGCTTCACCACCACCCCGGCCACGTCGTTCTACGACTCGCTGCAGGACATGACGGTCGATCTGCGCGACGCCTACGCGAAGGCCGCCGCGGACGCGGGCGCCGACGGCAGCGGCGGCATCACCGGCGTGGCGCCAGTCGGCGAGGCCTTCATGCTGGCGCTGGCCATGGGCGTGGCCACGGCGAACCACTACGCACCCGACGCCGGCACGGATGGCCTGCCCGACCTGTGGTGGGACGACGGCACCCACGCCAGCCTGTACGGCTCCTACCTGAGCGCGCTGACGCTCTACGGCACCCTGACGGGCCTGGATCTGGCTGCCTTCGGCGCGGCCGAGATTGCTGCGCGCGACCTCGGCATCTCCGGCCGCGATGCGGAGCTGCTGCAGCGCGTGGCCAGCCTGCAGCTGGGGTTCGAACCTCGCAACGAGGTGCCCGAGCCCCCGGTGGTGGCGCTGCTGGGCCTGGCAGTGGCGGCCCTGTCGGTTGTGCGGCGACGCCAACGCCTGCGCATCAAATGATGTAGGGGGCGCCCCGGCGCGGCATTAACATCGCCCCGTCACTGTTCCATCTCGCCCGGGGGCGATTCCTTCCTTGTCAAACGACGCCATTCGGGCGACTGCAGAGGCCGATCCCCTGCAGGCACTGCGCAGCGCCACCCAGGCACTGCATGCCCAGCTGGACAGCCAGCTCCCGCTGGTCCAAGCGGCCGACGCGGACCGATCGCTGCACAACTACCACCAGCACCTGCAGGTTCTGCACGGCTGGCTGTCGGACCTGGCGCCGCTGCTGGAGCGCACGGGCTGGGGCCAGGGCCTGCTTGCGCCGTTGCGCGCCGACCTGGCCGACGCCGGCCTGTGCGGCGACGCGGCCGGCCTGGCGTCTCCGCCTTTTCACGCCGTGACGGCCGCATGGGGCATCGCCTACGTGGTCGAAGGCGCGCAGCTGGGAGGGCGCGTGCTGCATCAGCGCCTGCGCCGTGCCGGCGTGGCGGCACCTCTGCGCTACCTGGACGGCCGCGGCGCCGACACCGGCGCGCACTGGCACC
>CAJYRH010000020.1 GCA_913776795.1 uncultured Pseudorhodoferax sp.
ACCAGTCCAACGGCCAGAGCCTGCCGCTGTCGCGCAGCTGGAACCGCGCGTACCTGATGGCGGGCATCGAGAGCCGGGACGAGCGCTTCCGGCTCACGGGCCGCATCTGGCACCGCTTCCACGAAAAGGCCGAGAGCGACGACAACCCCGACATCACCGACTACATCGGCCGCGGCGAGATCACGGGCGGCTGGACGCTGTCCAGCCGCGACAGCCTCTCGCTCACGGTGCGCCATCCGTTCAAGGCCAACGGCAAGGGTTCGGCGCGCTTCGAGTGGTCGCATGCGCTGGGCCCGCAGGGCGAGGGTGGCTGGCTGCGTAGCGGCCTGCGCCTGCACACCCAGGTGTTCCACGGCTACGGCGACAGCCTGATCGACTACAACGTGCGCAAGACCGTGTTCAGCGTGGGTCTGAGCCTGATGGACTTCTGAGCCCGTCGAGCGCTTCGCCTTCGGCCGCCGCGCAGCGCCGCTGCAATTGCTGCAGCAGCGAACGGGTCTGCACCCAGTCGACCCAGCGCCCGCCCTGCTGGATGACGGCGGGCGCATCCTCGCCGCGCGCCTGGCCGCGGGCGTAGACCAGCACCTCGTGGTCGGGCGCATCCTCGTCGCTCAGGCGGGTGGTGATCTCGGCGCCGTCCAGCGGCACGCGCAGGGCCTCCTCGCCCTCGGCGCGCACCTCGAGCACGCAGCCCGGCACCAGTGCATGGCGGTAGCGCGCACGCAGGTGTGGCCGTGCGCCGACCTGGTCCAGCGTCTGCAGCAGCTGCGGCACGCTCATCGCCGATTCGTCGAGCAACGCAGCGTCCTCGGTCGGGTACGCGTCGCAGCCGGCCAGCAACCCCGCCGCGGCCAGCACCGCCAGGGCCGTCTTCAAGCGTGGGTTTCCTCGTTGCCGTCCGGCTCCACCGGGGCCGGCAGGCGCTGGGCCAGCACCTTGTCGATGGTGCGCCCGTCCATGTCCACGATCTCCAGCTTCCAGCCTTCCCACTCGGCGGTGTCGGCGACGCGCGGCAGTCGGCCGGACAGCAGCATCAGCATGCCGGCCAGCGTGTGGTAGCGGCCGCGCTCCTCCTCGGGCACGCTGGAAAGATCCAGCCGGTCCTTGAGTTCGGGCACCGGAATGTGGCCGTCCAGCAGCCAGCTGCCGTCCTCGCGCTGCACGGCCCAGGAGGTCTGCGGGTCGCGCGGCTGGAATTCGCCGGTGATGGCCTCGATCAGGTCCTGCAGCGTGACGATGCCCTGCACCTCGCCGTATTCGTCGATGACGAAGGCCATCTGCATGTCGCTGGAGCGGAAGTTGTCCAGCAGCTCCATGCCGGTGAGCGTCTCCGGCACGTACAGCGGCTGCGTCAGAAGCTCCCTGGAGAGGTCGCGCTGGTCCTCGCGCAGCGCGCGCGACAGCCATTGCCGCGCGTTCAGGATGCCCAGCACGTTGTCGAGGCCTCCGCGCACGACCGGAAAGCGCGCGTGGTCGCTCTCCTCGATGCGGCGCAGGTTCTCCTCGAACGGCAGTTCGGCGTCCAGCAGGACGACGTCGCTGCGCGGCACCATGAGCGAGACGATCTGCCGGTCATCGAGCCGGAACACGTTGCGCACCATGTCGTGCTCGTGCGATTCGATCACGCCGGCCGTCGTGCCCTCGGCCAGCATGGCGTGGATCTCCTCGGCCGTGATCGGGTTCGGGTTGCCATCCTTCACGCCCAGCACCCGCAGCAGGAAGTGCGTGGAGATGGTGAGCAGCTTGACGAACGGCTTGGTCGCCGTGGCCAGCCAGTTGATGGGGCGGGCCACCAATCGGGCCAGCGTTTCCGGGTGGGTCTGGCCCAGGCGCTTTGGCACCAGCTCGCCAGCGACGATGGAGATGTAGGTGATCAGCACCACCACCAACGCGGTGGCGGCGTAGCCGCTGGAGGACGCCGGCACGCCCATCTCGGCCAGCCAGCCGGCCAGCGGCGCAGCCAATGCAGCTTCGCCGACGATGCCGTTCAGCACGCCGATGGAGGTGATGCCGATCTGGATGGTGGACAGGAAGCGCGTCGGGTCTTCGCCGAGCTTGATGGCGGCGCTGGCAGCCGGATCGCCCTCATCGACCAGCTTTTGCAGCCGTGCGCGACGCGCCGTGACCAGCGCGATCTCCGACATCGCGAACAGGCCGTTGAGCAGAACCAAGGCCAGTAAAACAAATATTTCCACAGTGGACCCAAAGGGTAGAACGAAGGGTTGTCGCCGCGGCGGGGGCGGCGGGCTTGGCCGGGTCGGCCGGCCATTCGAGGGGCGGGGCGCGCCGCGCGGCGGCGCTAGCCGCGCGCGATGGGTGGGCGCTGCAGGCGCGCCAGGTGCGGCGCCAGCCAGCCGCTGGGCGTCGGCGCATCCGGCCGCACGGCCACGCCGGCGCCGGCGCTGGCCTCGCCCGGCCCGAGCAACCCGAGCAGGTCGGCCAGCAACTGGAACGGGAGGTTGTCGAGATGGTGGTCTTCGAGCGAGCCGCTGGAACTGCCCGACGAGCCGGCCTGGAACTGTTCGGCGAGGACGTCGGAGCAGACTTCGGCGGCCTGTTCCTGTGCGGAGAGTCCCATCCAGGCCATAAGCAGGGCGAGGAAGAAGGCGAGGGCCCGGGAACGCATGATGGGCCGATTTTACGAGGGCCGGCGCGCCGCCGACTCTGCGGAGGTGTCAGGCGCGTGCGCGGGCGGCCCCGAACTTGCCGTGCGGCAGGCTCGCCAGGCGCGAGAACATGCGCCGGCAGTAGCCCGCGACGGACAGGCATTTGTTGATCTCGTCCACCGGCAGCGGGCCGGAGACGACCACGATGTCGTTGGCGCTGTCCTGCGCGCCCGCGGCCCGCAGCCGGCGCCGCGCGCCGTTGGCCCAGGAGTGGATGCGGGCCGGGTTGCCATGCTGGTGCAGGTGGCCGGTGCTGGCATCGAAGGCGATCGCGACCGTATCGGTCTTGAGCTTGAGCTTGTGCTCCCCTGTCGCCACGCTGGGCGGCGTGGCCAGGTCGTACAGGTAGTAGCTGCCGGCTTTCAACTGGTACTGCAGATCCATACGGTGTCCTTTTTGGGGGCATTCTGTGGGGCGGTCAGGCCAGTCGAACGCCGGTGCAACAAGACAAATCGATGCCAGTTCGCGATTTTGCGCTGCAATCTGCGCAATTCATGGCTTGACGAGCGCGGACAATCGCGACATGCCTGAAACGAATTTGGCGGACCTTGCGTTCGCACGCCTCCCGCTGGCGCCTGCCCAGCTGGACAACCTGGCCAGCCTGGGCTTCACGCAGATGACGCCGATCCAGGCCGCCAGCCTGCCGCTGGCGCTGGCCGGGCGCGACCTGATCGCCCAGGCCGAGACGGGCAGCGGCAAGACCGCCGCGTTCGGCCTGGCGCTGCTGGCGGGCCTGAACCCGCGCTTCTTCGGCGTGCAGGCGCTGGTGCTGTGCCCCACGCGCGAGCTGGCCGACCAGGTGGCGCAGGAGCTGCGGCGCCTGGCGCGTGCGCAGGACAACATCAAGACCGTGGTGCTGTGCGGCGGCGTGCCGCTGCGCAACCAGACCGCCAGCCTGGAGCACGGCGCCCACATCGTGGTCGGCACGCCGGGCCGCGTGCTCGACCACCTGGAGCGCGGCCACCTGGTGCTGGATGGCCTGCGCACGCTGGTGCTGGACGAGGCCGACCGCATGCTGGACATGGGCTTCATGGACGACATCGCCGCCGTGGCGCGGCGCTGCCCGACCGACCGCCAGACGCTGCTGTTCTCGGCCACCTACCCGGACGGCATCGCCCAGCTGGCGCGCCAGTTCCTGCGCGATCCGCAGCAGATCACGGTCGAGAAGAAGCAGGACGTGAGCCACATCGTCCAGCACTGGTACGAAGTGGAGGAGAGCGCGCGGCTGGACGCCGTGGTGCGCCTGCTGCGCCACCATCGGCCGGACAACGCGCTGGCTTTTTGCAACACCAAGCAGCAGTGCCGCGACCTGTTGGCCGTGCTGCGCGGCCACGGCTTCGCGGCGCTGGCGCTGTACGGCGAGCTGGAACAGGTCGAGCGCGACCAGGTGCTGGTGCGCTTCGCCAACCGCAGCGCCAATGTGCTGGTCGCCACCGACGTCGCCGCGCGCGGGCTGGACATTGCGCGCCTGGGCGCCGTGGTCAACGTCGACGTGACGCCCGACCCCGAGGTGCACGTGCACCGCATCGGCCGCACTGGCCGCGCGGGCGAGCAGGGCCTGGCGCTGAACCTGGCCAGCATGGACGAGATGGGCCGCGTGGGCCGCATCGAGCAGATGCAGGGCCGGCCCACGCAGTTCGAGCCGCTGGCTGCGCTGCGCGACGAAGGCATGCCACCGCCCCCGCCCATGGCGACGCTGCAGATCCAGGGCGGGCGCAAGGAAAAGATCCGCGCCGGCGACGTGCTGGGTGCGCTGACCGGCGAGGCCGGTTTCACGCGCGAGCAGATCGGCAAGATCGACGTGAACGAGTTCTCCACCTACGTGGCGGTGGCGCGCGGCATCGCGCAGCAGGCCGCCAGCCGGCTCGACCGCGGCCGCATCAAGGGCAAGAGCGTGCGCGTGCGGCTGCTCGACGATTGAGCGGTCGCGTTCCTATACTGCCGGAATGAACCAGACGGTACATTCCCGGCGCCGCGTGGCCGCAGCCAAGCCTGCGGCCAGGGAAGCGACCCGAACCAACGACCCCGCGCGCACCATGGCCGACATCCTGGACGTGGCGCTCACGGAGTTCGCCGAGAAGGGACTGGACGGCGCGCGCATCGACCAGATCGCCGCGGCCACGCAGACCTCCAAGCGCATGATCTATTACTACTTCGGTAGCAAGGAGGGCCTGTACCTGGCCGTGCTGGAGGCCAGCTACCGCGCCATGCGCGAGACCGAGGCCGACCTGCGCCTGGACGACCTGGAGCCCGAGGCCGCGTTGCGCCGGCTCGTGGAGTTCACCTTCGACCACCACCTGTCCAGCGAGCCCTACATCCGCGTGGTGATGGCCGAGAACATGCAGCGCGGCCACTACATGGCGCAGAGCCGTAGCATCGAGCAGCTCAACGTGCCGGCGATCTCGGCCATCGAGGGGCTCTACGCGCGCGGCGTGGCCGACGGCGTGTTCCGCACGGGCGTGGACGCGATCGACCTGCACGCCACGATCTCGGCGCTGTGTTTCTTCAACGTGGCCAACCGCCACACCTTCGGCCTGATCTTCAAACGCGACTACGCCGATCCTGCCGTCGTCGCTGCGCGGCGCACGTCCATCGTGCAGACGGTGCTGCGCTTCGTCCAGACAAGGGTAAGCCCCTAGTCGGTCAAAACTAACCAGTTCGTACATTACTGGACTGCAAGGAGACACCAGCGTGATCCAGAAATTCATCCACGGTTACTGCCGCCTGCTCGGCTGGCTCATGGTCGCCAGCCTGGCCCTGATGGTCATCATGGTGTTCGGCAACGTGGTCATGCGCTACGCATTCAATTCCGGCCTCACCCTGTCCGAGGAGCTGTCGCGCTGGCTGTTCGTCTGGATGACCTTCCTGGGCGCCGTGGTGGCGCTCAACGAGCGCGGCCACCTGGGCACCGACTCGCTGATCGTGCGTCTGCCGCGCGCGGGCCAGAAGGCCTGCCTGTTCCTGAGCATCGTGCTGATGTGCTGGCTGTGCTGGCTGATCTTCGACGGTGCCTGGCAGCAGGTGAAGATCAACTGGGATTCCACCAGCGCCGTCATGGAAGCCTCCATGGGCTACTTCTACGCCAGCGGCATGGTGTTCGCGCTCCTCGCTGCCCCGGTGCTGCTGCTGAACCTGGCCCGCCTGCTGTCGGGCCGCATGTCCGATGCCGAACTGATCGGCGTGCGCGAGAACGAAGACCAACATCCGGAGCAGGCATGACCATCGCCATTTTCCTGGGCTCCCTGCTGCTGGCCATGGCCATCGGCATGCCGATCTCGTTCGCGCTGCTGGCCAGCGGTGCCGCGCTGATGGTGCACATGAACATGTTCGATGCGCAGATCCTGGCGCAGAACCTGATCGAGGGCTCCAACAGCTTCCCGCTGCTGGCCGTGCCCTTCTTCATGCTGGCCGGCGAAATCATGAACGCGGGCGGCCTGTCGCGCCGCATCGTGCAGTTCGCGATGGCCCTGGTCGGCCATGTGCGCGGCGGCCTGGGCTATGTCGCCATCGGCGCGGCCGTGATGATGGCCGCGCTGTCGGGCTCGGCCGTGGCCGATGCGGCCGCGCTGTCGGCCCTGCTGCTGCCCATGATGGTCGCCGCCGGCCACGACAAGGCGCGCTCGGCCGGCCTGCTGTCGGCCGCCAGCATCATCGCGCCGGTGATCCCGCCGTCCATCGGTTTCGTGATCTTCGGCGTGGCAGCCAACGTGTCCATCTCCAAGCTGTTCCTGGCCGGCATCGTGCCCGGCGTGCTGCTGGGCGCGGCGCTGTGCTTCACCTGGTGGTGGTTGGGCCGGCGCGAGAACGTGCCGCCACAGCCGCGCCGCAGCCGCGCCGAGATCTTCAGGGCGCTCAAGGACGCGACGTTCGCGCTGGGCCTGCCCGTCATCGTCATCGTGGGTCTGAAGTTCGGCGTGTTCACGCCGACCGAGGCTGCCGTGGTGGCGGCGGTCTACGCGCTGCTGATCTCGGTGTTCGTCTACCGCGAACTGAAGTTCAACCAGCTGTTCGGCCTGTTCCTGGCCGCGGCCAAGACCACCGCCGTGATCATGTTCCTGGTGGCGGCCGCGATGGTCAGCGCCTGGCTGATCACCGTGGCCCAGCTGCCCGACCAGATCGTGAGCCTGCTGCAGCCGCTGCTGGACAGCCCGCGCCTGCTGATGGCCGCGATCATGGTGCTGGTGATGGTGGTGGGCACGGCCATGGACATGACGCCCACCGTGCTGATCCTCACGCCGGTGCTGATGCCCATCGTCAAGGCGGCCGGCATCGACCCGGTGTACTTCGGCGTGCTGTTCATCATGAACAACGCCATCGGCCTCATCACGCCGCCGGTGGGCACCGTGCTCAACACCGTGGCCGGGGTCGGCAAGATCAGCATGGACCAGGTGACCAAGGGCGTGTGGCCTTTCATGATCGCGCAGTTCCTGCTGATGTTCCTGATGGTCCTGTTCCCCGCCATCGTGACGGTGCCGGCACGGTGGCTCGCCGGCTGACTCCCTTTCCCACCTCCCTGGAGAGACCCATGAAACGCCTCGTGCTCAAGACCCTCGTCGCCGCTGCTGCCATCGTTGCCTTCGGCGCCCAGGCGCAGGACACCCGCACCATCAAGTTCGCCACGCAGAACCCCAAGGGCCACCCGCTGGTGATGGGCATGGAGAAGTTCGCCGAGATCGTGGCCGCCAAGTCCGGCGGCAAGCTCAAGGTCAACCTGTTCCCTGGCGGGACGCTGGGCAGCGACCAGGCCAACGTGTCGGCCATCCAGGGCGGCACGCTGGAGATGGCGACCATGAACTCGGGCATCCTCGCAAGCCAGGTCAAGGAGTTCGCGGTCTACGACTTCCCGTTCATGTTCGGCAGCAACGCCGAGGCCGAGGCCATCGTCGACGGACCGTTCGGCAGAAAGCTGCACGACAAGCTCAAGGACAAAGGCCTGATCGGCCTGTCGTATTTCGAGCTGGGCTTTCGCGACATCACCAACAGCAAGCGCCCCATCACCAAGGTGGAGGACCTGGCCGGTCTGAAGCTGCGCGTGATCCCCAACCCGATCAACGTGGACTGGGTCAAGGCGCTGGACGCCAACCCGACGCCGCTGCCCTTCCCCGAGGTCTACGCCGCCATGGAGCAAAAGGCCATCGACGGCCAGGAGAATCCGGTCACGGTGATCAATGCCAACAAGTTCTACGAGGTGCAAAAGCACGTGGTGTTGAGCCACCACCAGTACAACCCGCAGTCGGTGCTGATCAGCAAGAAGTTCTGGGACAGCCTGCCGCCGGCGCAGCAGAAGATCGTCGCCGACGCCGCCGCCGAGGCGACCAGGTACCAACGCCAGCAGGCGCGCGAGCAGGTCGCCATCGCACTGGACAACATGAAGAAGAACGGCATGCAGGTGACCGAGCTGCCGCCCGCCGAGCTGGCCAAGCTGCGCGACAAGATGCGCCCCGTGACGGCCAAGCACGCCGTGACGGTGGGCCAGGACGTGGTGGCCGAGCTGCAGGCCGAACTGGCCAAGGTGCGCAAGTAGGAAGCCGCATGAAGATCCTCACGCTGCACGGCATCAACCTCAACATGTTCGGCAAACGCGACCCGAAGACCTACGGCACGGCCACGCTGGCGGACATCGACGCGCAACTGGCCGCGCTTGGCCGGGAACTGGGCGTGGAGGTCGAGTGCTTCCAGAGCAACTTCGAAGGCGCGATGGTCGAGCGCATCCACGCCGCCCACACCGAGGGCGTGGACGCCATCGTCATCAACGCCGGCGCCTGGACCCACTACAGCTACGGCATCCGCGACGCGCTGGCCATCCTGCAGTGCCCCATCGTCGAGGTGCACATGTCCAACGTGCACGCGCGCGAGGCCTTCCGCCACCATTCGGTGCTGGCCGAGGTCGCCCAGGGCCAGATCGCCGGCTTCGGCGTGGACAGCTACCTCCTCGGCCTGCGCACGGCCGTCACGCACGCCCAGGCGCGCCAGGGCTGACCCCTTCCAGCCGGAGCTGGCGGGCGGCCTGCGGCGCGCTTACAACGCAAGATGTAAAAACCGACCCTGACCGCGGGGCAGGCTGCCAAATTGTTGCGCCGGCGCGTTGGTATCTTGAGAATAATCCGGTCAAGACCGAGACAAATCCCGTTGGAGCGCGCCATGTCTTTTCCGTTTTCCCGTCTTCGCCTGAGCCTTGCAGCGCTGGGCGCCACCGTCCTGCTGGGCTGCGCCAGCCTGCCGGAGCCCGTCGGCGAACTGCGCAAGGAAAACGTGTTCGCCGTCACCGCCGGCAACGAGCTCATCAGCTTCAACGCCGGCCAGCCCCAGCGCGTGCTGAGCCGCAAGCCCGTCACCGGCCTGGGTGCGGGCGACGCGCTGGTGGGCATCGACTACCGCGTCTCGCGGGGCGTGCTGTTCGCGCTGTCGCGCCAGGGCCGGCTGTACACGCTGAACACCGGCACCGGCGCGCTCACGCAGGTGGGTTCGGCACCGGCGGTGCTGCCGCTCGCCGGCCCGCTGTTCGGCTTCGACTTCAATCCCGCGGCCGACCGCATCCGCGTGGTCGGCGAGGGCGGGCAGAACCTGCGCCTGCATCCCGACACCGGCGCGGTCGTCGACGGCAACCCGAACGTGGACGGCGTGCAGCCCGACGGTGCGCTGGCTTATGTGGCCGGCGACGTGAACTTCGGCAAGGCGCCCGCCATCGTCGCGGCCGGCTACACCTACAACAAGCAGGACGAGAAGATCACCACCAATTACGCCATCGACCGGCGCCTGGGCGTGCTGGTGATGCAGGGTTCCAAGGAAGGCACGACGCCCGTGGTCTCGCCCAACACCGGCCAGCTGCGCACCGTGGGCCCGCTGGGGCTGGGCGAGCTGACCGATGCCACGCTGGACATCGCCGACGTGTCGAATGCGGCCTTCGCAGCCGTGCGCACCCCTGGCGACGCCAGGACCAAGCTCTACCAGGTCGACCTGGACACGGGCCGCGCGCGCTTCGTCGGCACCGTGGCCGACGGCGGGCCGCTGCTGGGCATGGCCATCGAGCCCTGAACGGCGGGCGTCGGGCGGAGGGTTCCCATGCGCACGGTGCGTTTGCGGGCCGGCTGGCTGCTGGCGATGGCGGTGCTGGCCGGCGCCGCTGCGGCCGGCACCGTTGAGGTCACGGTGCAGGACAGCGCGGGCAAGCCGCTCGCCGGGGCCGTGGTGTTTCTTGAATCGCGCGAGGCGCGCGCCCTGGCCAAGCCCGTGGAGGGCGCCGAGATCGCGCAGCGCGCCAAGCGCTTCGAGCCCGAGGTGACGGTGGTGACGGTGGGCAGCTCCGTCACCTTCCCGAACCAGGACACGGTGCGCCACCACGTCTATTCGTTCTCGCCGGTCAAGACCTTCGAGCTCAAGCTGTACATCGGCACACCGGCGAACCCCGTGGTGTTCGACAAGCCCGGCATTGCCGTGCTGGGCTGCAACATCCACGACCAGATGACGGCCTGGGTGGTCGTCGTCGAGACGCCGTACTTCGGCCGCAGCGCCGCCAACGGACAGGTGGCGCTGGGCCGCGTGCCGGCCGGCAGCTACCGGCTGCGCGTGTGGCATCCCGGCCTGGCCGTCGGCGCGCCGGCCGCCGACCAGGCACTGTCGGTGGGTGCGGCCGACCAGGCCACCGTGTTCAAGCTCGCCGGCGTCACGCCATGAAGGCACGCGCCTGGCGTGCGTGGGCCCTGCCCGGCGGCCTGTCGTCCCGCATCGTGCTGCTCTCCCTGGTGCTGCTGCTCGTGGTGCAGGCGGCGGTGTTCAGCGTGGTGCGCATCGCCATCGAGCAGAGCGCGCGCCGCCAGGTCGCGCAGGAGCTGCGCGTGGGCGAGCGCGTGTGGCTGCGCCTGCTGGAGCAGAACGCGCAGAAGCTCAACCAGGGCGCGTCGCTGCTGGCGGCCGACTATGGCTTTCGCGCGGCCGTTGGCAGCGCCGACCTGGACACCATCGCCTCGGCACTGGAAAACCACGGCGCCCGCATCGGCGCCACGGCCACGGCACTGCTGGACACGCAGTTGCAGCTGCGTGCCGTCGCCGAGGGCCAGGACGCCGGCGCGCTGCACTCGGTGCTGGACGGCCCGTTGCGCGCACTGGCCGACGACGCAAACGCCTACCGCATCGCGCTGGTCGGCGGCCAGGCCTTCCAGTTCGTGCTGGTGCCCATGCGCGCACCCGTGGTCGTGGGCTGGGTGCTGATGGGGTTTCCGCTCAACCAGCAGCTGCTGGAAGACATGCGCGCGCTGTCGGATGTGCAACTGGCCTTGTTCGGCCGCCAGCCGGACCAGCCGCCGCGTGTGCTGGCCACCACGCTGGCACCCTCGGCGCTGCAGGCCTTGCAGGAGGCCGGCGGGCAGCCCGCCGAACTGCAGCTGGACGACGACATGCTGCTGGCGCGCCAGGTCGAGCTCGACACCAGCGCCGACACCTCCGTCTACACCGTGCTGCTGCGCTCGGTGAACGAGAGCATGGCGCCCTTCCACCAGGCCCAGGTCGCGCTGGCCTGGATCACGGCGCTGGGCGTGCTGCTGTTCGGCGCCGGCAGCGTGGTGACGGCGCGGCGCGTGACCACGCCGCTGCGCGCGCTCGTGTCGGCCGCCGGCGCGCTGGGACGCGGGCAGTACGACCAGCCCTTGGACCACACCGCGCGGCGCGACGAGATCGGCGGCCTGGCGCGCGCCTTCGACACCATGCGCGTGGACATCGCGGCCCAGCAGGCCGAGATCCGCCGCCTCGCCTATTGGGACCGGCTGACTGGCCTGCCCAACCGCGCGCGTTTCCGCGAGGCGGTGGACCAGGAGATCGCCCGGCGCAGCGCCGACGCCACGCCGCGTGGCCTGGCGGTGCTGATGCTGGACCTGGACCGTTTCAAGCACGTCAACGACGTGATGGGCTATGCGCTGGGAGA
>CAJYRH010000021.1 GCA_913776795.1 uncultured Pseudorhodoferax sp.
GCATCTGGACGATGTGGACGCCTACGCCGGCCTGCCCACCGACTCCCTCACCACGAGCGATGCCGAGAGCGCCGAGATCCAGATGCCCGAACTCGGCAAGTGGCTGGAAGTGCGCGCCCGCTACCTGAGCTGGGTGGACGGGCGGCTGGTGCAAATGGTGATCGCCACCGACATCACCCAGCGCCGCCAGGCCGAGGAACAGGCTGCGCACCATGCCGAACGCGCACAGACATCGAGCCGGCTCATCACCATGGGCGAGATGGCGTCCAGCGTTGCGCACGAGCTGAACCAGCCACTCGCCGCCATCACCAACTACTGCAACGGTATGGTGTCGCGCCTCAAGGGCAACGGCATTGCGCACGAGGACCTGCTGGCCGCGCTGGAGAAGACCTCGCGCCAGGCGCAACGCGCGGGGCAGATCATCCACCGCATCCAGTCCTTCGTGAAACGCAGCGAGCCCCAGCGCAGCCTGACCAACGTGCAGGACATCGTGCAGGAGTCGGTGGAATTGGCCGGAATCGAGCTGCGCCGGCGCAGCGTGCGGTTGAGCCACTACGTCGCGGCACGCCTGCCTCCGCTGATGGTCGATCCCATCCTGATCGAGCAGGTGCTGGTCAACCTGCTGCGCAATGCCGCAGAGGCGATCGACTCGGCCCAGCGTCCGCCGCAACGCCGCAACATCGAACTGCGGGTGCTGCCGCGCCTGGAGGCCGATGTGCCCGGCATCGAGTTTGTCGTCACCGACACCGGCACGGGTCTGGCACCCGAGGTCATGGAGCACCTGTTTGAGGCCTTTTTCTCGACGAAGGCACACGGCATGGGCATCGGCCTGAACCTGTGCCGCTCCATCGTCGAATCGCACATGGGCAGGATGCAGGCAGAGAATATCTACAATGGCGCCGAGTGCATGGGGTGCCGGTTTTCCTTCTGGATCCCGTTGGCAAAAGCTGCCAACACCCTGCCAAATCCAGCCAACGCAGCCAAGAACCCCGGAGTACCCGCATGAGCCTGATCCCCAAGAAAGGCACGGTCTATGTCGTCGACGACGACGAAGCCGTGCGCGATTCGCTCCAATGGCTGCTGGAGGGCAAGGACTACCGCGTTCGCTGCTTCGAGTCGGCCGAGGCCTTCCTGTCGCGCTACGACGCGCGCGAGGTGGCGTGCCTGCTGGTCGACATCCGCATGGGTGGCATGACGGGCCTGGAGTTGCAGGACAAGCTCATCGAGCGCAAGTCGCCACTGCCCATCGTCTTCATCACCGGCCATGGCGACGTGCCCATGGCCGTGGACACCATGAAGAAGGGCGCGATGGACTTCATCCAGAAGCCTTTCAAGGAAGAAGAACTGGTGGCGCTGGTCGAGCGCATGCTGGACCATGCGAAGGACGCCTTCACCGACCACCAGCAGGCGGCCAGCCGCGGCGCCCTGCTGTCCAAGCTGACCTCGCGCGAATCGCAGGTGCTCGAACGCATCGTCGCCGGCCGGCTCAACAAGCAGATCGCCGACGACCTTGGCATCAGCATCAAGACCGTGGAGGCGCACCGCGCCAACATCATGGAAAAGCTGAACGCCAACACCGTGGCCGACCTGCTCAAGATCGCGCTGGGCCAGACCGCCAAAGCCTGACCCGCCCCACCCACACCCACGCCCGTCCAACCCCCCGGTTGGCGGGCGTTGTTTTTGGAGACTCACCATGACCGCACAACTGATCGACGGCAACGCGCTGGCCCGCCAGATCCGCGCCGACGTGGCAGGCCGCACGGCCGCGCTCAAGGCCCGCGGCGTGCAGCCGCACCTGGCCATCGTGCTGGTTGGCAACGACCCGGCCAGCCAGGTCTACGTCAAGCACAAGGTCAACGACAGCAGCGAGACCGGCCTCGAGGCCACGCTGGAGCGCCACCCTGCCGACATGGCAGAGGCCGACCTGCTCGCGCGCATCCACGCGCTCAACACCGACCCGGCCGTGCACGGCATCCTCGTGCAGCTGCCGCTGCCCAGGCACATGGACGCGCACAAGGTCATCGAGGCGATCTCGCCGGCCAAGGACGTGGATGGCTTCCACGTGGCCAGCGCCGGTGCACTGATGGTGGGCCAGCCGGGCTTTTGGCCCTGCACGCCGCACGGCTGCCTGCGCATGCTGGAATCCATCGGCTACAGCCTGCGCGGCAAACATGCCGTGGTGATCGGCCGCAGCAACATCGTCGGCAAGCCCATGGCCATGATGCTGCTGGCGCAGAGCGCCACCGTCACGGTGTGCCACAGCGCCACGCCCGACCTGGCGGCGTTCACACGCCAGGCCGACGTGATCGTCGCCGCCGTCGGCAAGCAGAACCTGGTCACGGCCGACATGGTCAAGCCCGGTGCCGTGGTCATCGACGTCGGCATGAACCGCAATGCCGAGGGCAAGCTGTGCGGCGACGTGGATTTCGAGGCCGTCAGGCAGGTCGCCGGCTGGATCACACCCGTGCCGGGCGGCGTCGGCCCCATGACGCGCGCCATGCTGCTCGTCAACACGCTCCAAGCAGCCGAGCGCGCCGCCGGCTAAGGAAGCGATAGCCTTCGCAGGGGCTTGTGATTGCCGGGGCTGGCGCAAAATGCCCTCCATGCAGTCCAACCCCCTCCTCTCGTTCTCCGATCTCCCGCTGTTCGACCAGATCCGGCCCGAGCACGTGGCGCCAGCCGTCGACCAGTTGCTGGGCGAAGCCAGCGCGGCGCTGGAGCAGGCCACGGCGCCGGATTTTCCTGCCGACTGGAACGCGATGTCGCGCGTCTTGGACACCGCCACCGAGCGTTTGAGCCGCGCCTGGGGCGCCGTGAGCCACTTGAACGCCGTGGCGGACACACCGGAGTTGCGCGCCGCCTACAACGAGGCGCTGCCGCGCGTGACCGAGTTCTGGACCCGACTGGGCGCAGACGAACGCCTGTACGCCAAGTACAAGGCCATCGATGCCAAGGCACTGACGCCGGCCCAGCAGCAGGCCCTGCGCAATGCGGTGCGCAACTTCGTGTTGAGCGGCGCTGAACTGACCGGCGCGGCCAAGGAACGCTTCGCCGCGATCCAGGAACGCCAGGCCGAGCTCTCGCAAAAGTTCAGCGAGAACGCGCTGGACGCAACCGATGCCTACGCCTACTACGCCACCGCAGAGGAGCTGGACGGTGTGCCGGAGGATGTGCGCCATGCTGCGCGTGCAGCCGCCCAGGCCGAAGACAAAGCCGGTTTCAAGCTCACGCTCAAGCTGCCCTGCTACCTGCCCGTGATGCAGTTCGCCACGCACAGCGCGCTGCGCGAGCGCATGTACCGCGCCTATGCCACGCGCGCGTCCGACCAGGCCGAGGGCGACGCCACGAGGTTCGACAACACCGCGCTCATCCGCGAAATCCTGGCCCTGCGCCAGGAAGAGGCGCAGCTGCTGGGCTTCGCCAACTTCGGCGAGGTCTCGGTCGTGGCCAAGATGGCCGACTCGCCGGCACAGGTGATCGGCTTTCTGCGCGACCTCGCCCGGCGCGCCCGCCCCTACGCCGAAAAGGACGTCGCCGACCTGCGCGCCTTCGCCGCCGAGAAGCTTGGCCTGGCCGACCCCCAGCCGTGGGACTGGAGCTACATCGGCGAGCAACTCAAGGAAGCCCGCTATGCGTTCAGCGAGCAGGAGGTCAAGGAGTACTTCACGGCGCCCAAGGTGCTCGCCGGCCTGTTCAAGATCGTCGAAACCCTGTTCGAGGTCAGCATCCGGCGCGATGAAGCGCCGGTCTGGCATCCCACGGTCGAGTTCTACCGCATCGAGCGCGCCGCAGGCCAGGCCGGCGGCACGCCGCAGCTGGTCGGCCAGTTCTACCTGGACCCGTCGGCACGCAGCGGCAAGCGAGGTGGCGCGTGGATGGACGACGTGCGCGCACGCTGGCTGCGCCCCGACGACGGGCGCCTGCAGACGCCGGTCGCGCAGCTGGTCTGCAACTTCGCGGCAGGCGTGGACGGCAAGCCTCCACTGCTCACGCACGACGACGTGACCACGCTGTTCCATGAGTTCGGCCATGGCCTGCACCACATGCTGACGCGGGTGGACGAGCGCGATGTTTCCGGCATCAGTGGCGTTGAATGGGACGCCGTGGAATTGCCCAGCCAGTTCATGGAGAACTTCTGCTGGGAGTGGGACGTGCTGCGCCACATGACCGCCCATGTCGACACAGGTGCGCCGCTGCCACGCGCGCTGTACGACAAGATGCTGGCCGCCAAGAACTACCAGAGCGGCATGCAGACGTTGCGCCAGATCGAGTTCTCGCTGTTCGACATGCTCCTGCACACCGAGCACGCGCCCGATGCCGACTTCATGGCCCTGCTGGCCCGCGTCCGCGAGGAGGTGGCCGTGTTGCCCTCGCCCAGGTTCAGCCGCACGCCGAACACCTTCAGCCACATCTTCGCGGGCGGCTACGCGGCCGGCTACTACAGCTACAAATGGGCCGAGGTGCTGAGCGCCGACGCCTACGCCGCCTTCGAGGAGACCGCGGGCGCGGACGGCCTGCCCAGCATCGAGACGGGCCGGCGCTACCGCGAGGCGATCCTGGAGGCCGGCGGCAGCCGGCCGGCCATGGAGTCGTTCAAGGCCTTCCGTGGCCGTGAGCCCACCCTGGACGCGCTGTTGCGCCACCAGGGCATGGCCTGATGCCAGGCGCCGCGTCCGCCGGTAGGCACGCGGTGGCTGCCGTGATGCTGCTGGGTGCAGGCCTGTGCTCGGCACAGGCGGTGTACCGCAGCGTGGGGCCGGACGGCCGGGTCACGTTCTCCGACCGCCCCCCGTCGACCGGGGCCCATGCAGCCACCACAGCCAGTCGCAGCGGCATCCCCGCGCCCGCGTCGGCGGTGCTTCCATACGAACTGCGCCAGACCGCCACCAGATTCCCCGTCACGCTTTACACCGGCCCGGACTGCGGCCCTTGCGACAGTGCGCGCCAGTTGCTGACCGCACGCGGCGTACCCTTCAACGAGCGCACCGTGCAGAGCAACGAGGACATCGAGGCACTGCGCCGCCTGACCGGCGACAACAGCCTGCCGGTGGCCACGATCGGCGGCCAGCGGCTCCAGGGGTTCGCGCCCGGCGAATGGACGCAGTACCTGGACAGCGCCGGCTACCCGCGCAGCTCGCAGCTGCCGTCTGGTTACCGCCCCCCGCCCGCGCAGCCTTTGGTGGCCGTGCGCACGGCCGAGCCGGCGGAAGCGGCAGCGCCGCGCGCCGCCGCACCGCCGGCAGCGGCTCCTGCGCCAGCGCCGGCCAACCCCGCCGGGATCGTCTTCTAGAAATCGACCGTCTGCACGCCGTCGGGCGTGCCGAGCAGGCAGACCTGGGCGCGCTGGTGCGCGAACACGCCCACCGTGACCACGCCGGGCCACTGGCTGACCTCGGTCTCGAAGCGCAGCGGATCGCCGACGGACAGGCCGGCGACATCCAGGATGTGCTGGCCGTTGTCGGTCACGAGCGGGCCGCTGCCGTCCTTGGCCTGACGCAGCACGGCCTGGCCTCCCATGGCTGCGAAGCGGCGCACGAGTTGCTGCGCGGCCATGGGCACGACTTCCACCGGGATCGGGAAGCGCCCCAGTACGGGCACCTTCTTGGACGCATCGGCGATGCACACGAATCGGCGCGACTGAGCCGCCAAGATCTTCTCGCGCGTGAGCGCGGCACCACCGCCCTTGACCATGTGGCCCTGGCCATCGATCTCGTCGGCGCCGTCCACATAGACCGCCAGTTCGCCGACGGCATTGGCGTCGAACACAGGAATGCCGAGCGCCTTCAGCCGCGCCGTGCTGGCCTCGGAACTCGACACCGCGCCGGGGATCTGGTCCTTGATGTCGGCCAGCGCATCGATGAAGCAGTTGACGGTCGAGCCCGTGCCCACGCCGAGGATCTCGCCAGGCACCACGTAGGCGAGCGCGGCGCGGCCCACCAGGGCCTTGAGTTGATCTTGCGTCAGCGGAGCGGAGGAAGTCATCTGGGAGAATCCGGCGTTTGTTGAGAACTGGCCGAGAATTATCCGATGCCCTTGCTGCCGACCCGGCTCACCTATGCCCTGGCCCGGCCCCTGCTGTTCGGCCTGGATGCCGAAGCCGCGCATGACGCCACCATGTCCGCCCTGGCCCGTACGCATGGCACGCCGCTGTCCTGGGCCTGGTGCGACAGCCGCGTCGAAGACCCCGTCACCGTTGCCGGCCTGCACTTTCCCAACCGCGTCGGCCTGGCGGCGGGACTGGACAAGAACGCACGCTGCATCGACGCGCTGGGGTCGCTCGGGTTCGGCTTCGTCGAGGTGGGCACCGTCACGCCGCTGGGCCAGAGCGGCAATCCCAAGCCGCGCATGTTCCGTCTGCCGCAGGCGCAGGCGCTGATCAACCGGCTGGGCTTCAACAACGACGGGCTGGACGCCTTCGTCGCCAACGTGCAGCGCGCAAGATTCCGCC
>CAJYRH010000022.1 GCA_913776795.1 uncultured Pseudorhodoferax sp.
TCGTGAAGATCGATCGCGTGATCGAGCGCACCGCCCCCGATGCCGCCACCACCCGGCAGCAACACCAGCAGTACCAGCAAGCCTGGGGCTCGGCGGAAGCACTGGCCTACTACGACCTGCTGAAGCAGCGCTTCAACGTCCGCATCAAGGCGCCGAAGCCGGCTGCGGAATGATTTCGGAAAGAATCGGTTCAGCCCGAATTTTCGGGCTATAATTCATTTCTTCGGTGGCTGTAGCTCAGTTGGTAGAGTCCAGGATTGTGATTCCTGTCGTCGTGGGTTCGAGTCCCATCAGCCACCCCAAGTTCTAAAAGTCCTTGTCAATCAAGGACTTAGATCGGTAAGAAACTGATCGGTCTAGCACTTGCTCTAGCAGCAGGTCTAGCACTTCCAAGTTGCTTGCAAGTTCCCAACCCACGGAACTGCATTCGCAACACCTACCAAGACAAGCACGGAACCTTCTATCTCCGTCTGCTTGTCCCTCGGGTTCTTCTTCCCAACGTTTCCAAGCCCAAAGTGATCCAGAGTCTGCGGACGAAGGATCGCCGAGAGGCATACTTGCGCTCCATGAAGGCCAGCATGGCTTTTGAACAATGGGTGCGGGATATGAAGAACAAGCTGGGGTTGGGTCAGGACTCCCGGGAATTAATCGTCAGCTTGCCCAATGGGGTCAAGATAGATTTCGATCTGGAAAAGGCGACAGAACGCGACGCCTACGAGTCGCTCATGGGGCAACTGGGGGCGGAGAAACCGGCAGACGTGCCTCCTGTCACTCAGCGGTGGGCTACGCCGCCGCCCAAGGTTCCAGAGTGGGCTACCCGCACCCGCCTGATCGATATCTTTGAGTCCTACAAAGTCGCTCGCGCCAAGACCTTTGCCCGTGCCACGCAAGACGCCTATTTCCCGCGTGTCCAGAAGTTCATTGACTTCTATCGGCGTAAGGGCATTGTCTTCATGGACGAGATCAGGAAGTCACACGCCAGTGACTACCGTGAAGAGGTGATCAAGCTGCAGGATAACCCCCTGACAGTGGACAACTACACCAAGACCCTCAAGGGCTTCTTTGACTCTGCAATCAGCGTCGGAAAGTACTCGTTTGACAACCCGTTTGCGAACATGCACCTGGTCAAGAAGTCGGAGCGTGCCAAGCACACGGACTCCTGGCTGCCCTATAGACCGGAAGAGATCCAGCGGCTGTTTGTCACCAACTTCGACGCCTACTGCAAGCGCTTCAACAAGCCGGATCTGTTCTTTGCGCCGTTGATCTCATTGGCAACCGGCATGCGCGTGGACGAGATCACGCAACTCTACGTCAGCGACGTCTACCAGGACGGTGGAGTGTGGGCCTTTGACATTAACAACAATGGCCCGGACAAGGAGGTCAAGACACCTTCTTCCATTCGCAAGATGCCGCTGACTGCGGGGTTGCTCCAGACCAATTTTCTGGACTACCACGCACGGGTCAAAAAGCAGTTCGGGGAGAACTCCTTGCTGTTCCCTTACCTGACCAAGACGGCTTCCAACGGCTATGCGAAGAACGTGTCCTATAACTGGACTCGGTACAAGCAGGAACTGATCACAGTGGACCAGGACCAGAAGGTGTTCCACAGCCTGCGCAAGAACGTCGGCGCGGGCATGGTGGATCTCGACATTGACTTGCCCATGCGCAAGCGCATTCTGGGCCACAGCATGGACGGCGACGTGACCCATGAGGTCTATGGCAAGGAGTATGCGCTGGAGAACATTCGCGCGGTGCTGGAGCAGATCCTGCACGGGATTGAGTTTTCGCTGTTTCAGTTCAGCTTCAAGAGTGATGCGGTGCTGTCAGGGTGGGTCAATGCAAAGGCCATGAAAGTGCGCAGGCAGGTCATTAGAAGAGGTATGAATACTATGAAGCGAACTGGCGGAGCTTGAATTCTTCAAATGATTGTTAACTGGTGCTGCTCCATGGGCTCATAAATTGGAAATATAGTCAAGCTGACTCTGGGATTTTCATGGCGTAGAGCTATGTGCGTATTTTTTTGATTTTTGATGAAAAGATAGGTATTGAAATGAAAGCTAATTTTTTTGTATTGCTGATAAAACTCGGGACCCAGCACTGACTAGTCTTGCAAGAACGGCTAAATGTTCGTTGATTCGTTCATCTTGGGTTAGTCCTTTGTATTTGATTTTATGATCAACTTCACCCCACACTTCTTCGAGTAAGGAGCGAACTTGAATTTCGCATACGGCTGTCGATTGTCTTCTTGGTTTTACCAAATAATGAACTGACGTGTAAAAGCTAGGTTTTAACTCACACTTGAGGCCCAAGGATGTCAAAAAACTGACGCTGTCGGGGTCCCAGGTATAAGCTTTAGGCTTTTCGGCGAGAATCCAGTCCTTTTTTTGGGCGTGGTCAACTATTACGTCATGGACGGCCTTCACGTCGTGAGGGTATAAATGAATGAGTCTTACCGCATAAATGTCAGTCACTTCGGAGAAGACATTTTTGGAATCTATGTGTGTGCCGGAAAGCCTTTTCTTTTTTATCTTCTCTTCAATGCTCTTTTCTTCTTTTAGCCTTCTCTTGAAAGAGTGAATTACAGGGGATACTCTGGGGTCTTTTGTCAGAATTGCTTCGACGGTATTACCGAAGCCCTCTATCACCGGGTATTCTTTTCTTACGGTTTCTAGAATGCTGGCTAATGATTCCTGTCTTTTTCTTGGAGTTTTCAATTTATATCCCCAGTCTCGAAATTACATCTTGTGCAAATGTTTTGTAATCGGACTCGGTTCCTTTGTACTGATCTTTGTTTGGCGAGATACTTGATCTGTCCTCCGCGCTTAGACTGCCATGATCGGGAACGCTCCATATTGGGACTCGGTATTTTTGGGACATACCGGGAATAGTTGAGTGAGAGTACATGACTGATGTCCCTCCAATCGGATCTAGGATGGATTTTGTCGAATTTTTGCGGATGGTTGACTTCGGAATGTAGTCCCTCACGGCTGATGGAATTTGCTTCGCGTAGTTATAGTGCGCTTTGGCAATTTTCCATTCATTTGAGGCGTCTCCTCTTTTTCTTGCGTTGTAGATGGTAAATCCTAGAAAGGCGACGGGCGTGGTCGGCAGATTCTTGGAGTGGCGCTCTCCGACAATTTTCTCAAGGAGAGAGAAATCTTTTATCCAAGATGTGAGGGCTCTGCCGATATTCTTTATCCCATATACCGAGAACATATCAGGGGCGCATGGCACCAAAAAAGCATCGGATGTGGATATGATTATTTTGTTTAGAATTCCAAGTGCTGGTGATGTGTCCAGTATGACTATGTCATACTTCCCTGTGGATCCGTATGATTTTATTATTCTGCTGATATTTGTGATTGTTCGGATTGCTAAAGGGTCGCTTTGAAAAGCTTCCGGCCATCGACTGGCAATCTTGTTTTCAAACATGTGAATAGATAGGCGGCCAGGCAGGAGATCAAGATTTTTAGATAGACTCCGAGGTGGAGGGAGTTGCTCAAATTCATCCACGCCATCTTCTGTTGGTTTGAGAAGAAAATGAATTGATCGTGTGGTTGATGTAATTTTCTTGTATTTGGCCGGGGTGCTGCTCTTTTTTGCTTGCGGGAAGTCCTCGATAAAATCATCCTCTTCCTTCCACAACTCTTCGAGTTCTTCAGGGGAGTATCCATATAGCGTGAGATTGGATTGTGGGTCCAGGTCAACTAATAAAGTTTTTTTTCCGAGGTGCGCCATTGCACTGGCAAGGTGATAGGCAAGCGTTGTTTTTCCAACGCCTCCTTTATTGTTGAAGATGGCTATTGATTTCATTTTTTGATGGGTGAACTGACTATGTTTTTTGGGGATTCGCCAAATTGTAGTTGATTGCGATGGCTATGTTCTAGCCTCATTTATAGCATGAGGTCCCTTACTTGCACTGAGCCTAAGCAGATCTCGACTTGCACGCCTAGAGCGTGCGGGTGGTATTGTGTGGTTGGGAAAATTAACTCACGCTGGCTTTGTTCTTCACCTTGTGTTCGTCCTCATTGATCTGCAATGTCAATGCCGCTAATGCCAATTGCAGCGCCATGATGCGGTCGTAAAACTCCCCGCGCTTCTTCGCATACTGAGGGTCAGACAGTGCAATGCTGTTGTAGATCACATTGAGCTCGCCCCACTGCACGTTCAGCATGGCGATCTGGATCATGAGCGCCCCCACCAGCGGCGCCTGCATGGGCATTCCACCTATCCCCAGGGCCAGCAATCGGTGCGCATGCACCTTGCTGCTCTGGGTGGATGTTCTGGCTGGGCGCTGGCATGCCTTCGGCCTCTTGAAGACAAAGGGCTCCTGGCGTTCCTTGCTGCGCTGCTGTGTTCTTGTGGTCATGGTCGTTTCCTCCTGGTTGTTCTTGTTCGTGGTGGACGGCCAGTGCGCTCGTTCGCTCCTGCCTCCTGGTTGTCTGGTGTGTGCGCCGGCCTTGGTCCTGTTTCCTGTGCGCTTCGGCCCATATCGGCGCGGCTTGGCCTGCCCCAGCGGCTGCGCATAGAGCTTGCGGAAGTGCTCCGCACGGGCCTGCTTCAAACGCTCCAGCTTCGCTTCGTTCCTGGCGAACTGCTGCTCCGTCAGTTCCCTGGCCTGCGGCCTGTTCTGGTTGGCGGCTCGTAGCTGCGCATAGTCGGCATGGGCCGCGAACATGGGCCCTTTGAGACGGATCGCCTTCTGCTCGCCCGTGGGCATAAACGACACATAGTCCTGCCCGGCGCGGGTGACGGTGCCCAGTTCCTCCAGGTGCTTGATGAGCTCCTGGCGGCTGTTCAATTGCCCTTGGGCAATCGCAGTGCCGAACAGGCTCTGCAGTTCGTTCCTGATGGCCCTGTGGCTGTTGGCCTGTCGGCAGATCTGGGTGAATCGCCCCGGATTCAGTAGACACCTTCGAGCCTCAAACTGAGGCCCAATAGGAGGTGCCATGAGCAAGCAGAGATACCCCGAGGAATTCAAGACCGAAGCGGTCAAGCAGATCACCGAACGAGGCCACAAGGTGGCCGATGTGTCGGCCAGGCTTGGCGTCAGCCAGCACAGCCTGTATCAATGGATCAGGGCCAAGCAAATGTCACCTGATCAACGCCAAGCGCAGGGCTCGCAAGCCGACGAGATGCGCCGCCTGAAGGCAGGGCTCAAGCGTGTGACCGAGGAGCGCGACATCTTAAAAAATGTCCGCTGTCAAGACATCAATGCGAGCATACAGCTACTCGAGAGGTCTTATGAGCCAACAGGTTAGGCCAGATTTCGACCACTACGCGCGCTTGTCCCATTTCGATCTAGGTGCCACATAGGCGCTTCGCGGTAGCAAGCTCAGGGGCAGCGTAGCGGGCAGAGGCGGACCGTAATCATATGCCTCGGCGTATCGCAAGCCACCTCTCAAAGCGAAAGCGCAGCCCGTGGCTGCGCTTTCGTCGTGAGCGTTGAAAGAAGTGTTCGCAACGTCAAGATTGCTTCGGTGGTGCAGCCCTGATCGTGGTTCCTTTCTTGAATCCCCGATCGCCCGCGATGAACGCCTCCAGCATGTGCGGAATCAGTGTCACCGCATCGACCGCTTCGCCATACGCCTGTGCATGCAGCGCGGCGTAGCGGTCGAGGTCGGCCTTCAAGCTGGCCGGACACGTAAAGGTCAGCTTCGTGGACTCCAGTTTAGGCAACGGCCCCAGCCGCAGTTTCTTGGTCGTGCTCATCGCATTGCCCCCTTGTTGAAGAACAGTGGTTGGTACGGTCGCAGCACCAGATCGCGATTGACGATGATGCGAACCGGCAGGCCCGGTCGCTCGGTCAACGTTGGCTGGATGTTCATATTGCGCCGGGTCATCTCCTGGCCGACCTGGTTCACGCTGTCCTGGGCGCTGTCGCGCCCGGCGATGACGATGCGGTTGCCGTCCTGGCGGTTCTCAGGGGCAGCCAGTTCGGCGCCCACGCCCAGCAGCGTCGTCAACACGGCGCCGGCGACGATGCGGTTCCAGTGGTAGTCCACATCGTCTTCCAGTCCGGAATAGCCGGCCGGATCGGTGCCCACCAGGTTGTCGAGCGTCAGCGAGGATGTGTCCGGCAGGATGATGCGGTTCCACACCACTTGAACCCGGCTCTGCCCATAGCTGACCTGGCTGTTGTATTTGCCCAGGAGGCGTGACCCCTGCGGGATCAGCAGGAACTTGCCCGTGGCCGTGTCATAGATCGGCTCCGTCACCGTGGCAATCACGTCGCCCGGCAAATCCGACTTGATGCCTGTTACCAGTGCGCCGGCGACCACCGTTCCGGCCATCACCTGATACGGCGAGGCAGGCATTTGCAGGTTGCCGGAATTGCGGGTTTCCATAGAACCGCCTTTCAGGAAAGTTTCTTTCTGGTCTTGCCGGTTCTGCGTTGCGGTCGGGTCGGTGGGCTGGGCCGCCGTTGAGGCCGGCCCGGCCGCCACCGGGTCGAAGCCCGCCAAAGCGTTGCCGGGCGCAGCCGCCGACGTGGCAACGGTCGGGACTGCAGTCTTGCCCTGCTGGCCCGAGCGGAAAAACACCGATGAGGCCGCCGCCGCGTCCGCCTCCTTGCGCCAGGCATCCTCGGGGTCATGCCCTGGCGGCGCATAGGTTGGCGTCACCGGCTGCTGTGAGGCCACGATGGCCGGGCCGAGATCGCCCGGAAGCGGCGGCCCCAGCTCGGGCACCTTCGGTGGCAGATTCGAATAGTCGGCCGGCAGCGCGTCCAGCCCTTCGGACTTGGAGACGCGATCGACGTTGTAAAGCTCGGTCTGCTCATTAGTGCCGCGTTTGTGCGGCTGGAGCGACCAGATCGTCGCGCCCAGCACGGCGACCGACAAGCCACCCATCAGCATCGCCAGCGTGCGCCGGTTCAATCGAGTGACCGGACGCGGCTGCGCGCGCAGCGCCACCGCCTCGGGCGCGACCTTGCCCACATGCCGCGCGGTGGGGTCGGGGATATTGTCCTGGCTCATGGTCAGTTCCTCCGCGCCTCGCCATCCGTGCGCTCGATCCGCACCACGTCGCCCATGTCGCCCCCCAGCCGCAGTTCGGCCGCGCCGAACAAGCGATCCACGATGTAGTACGGCGAGCGGAATCGGTAGTTCACCAGTTGCCCGTCGCCCTGCGCACCGATCACGAACAGCGGCGGCAACTCACCTTGCGCGATGCCCGACGGGAACTGGATATAGACTTTCTCGCCGTCATCGAAGGCGCGCAGCGGTTTCCACGGTGGGTTGCTGCCGCTGATCGCGTAGCGAAAGCGAATCTTCGCCAGCGACAAGCCAGAGTCCACCGGCGCAGCCGCACTGGCGGCCTGCGCCTGGCGCTGCAGGGCCAGCATCCTGTCCTTGGGATACTCCCAGGACACCGAGGCCATCCATGTCTTTTCGGTTGAGGTCAGCTCCAGCAGGTAGGTCCGCCGACTGGTCGTGATGACCAGATTCGTCTTCAACCCCGAGCGGATGGGTTTCACCATCACATTGATCCGTAGCGCATCGCCGCTGCCGCTTGATGTGTCACCCACGATCCAGCGTACCGTGTCGCCAGCGGCCACCGTCATCAACTCCTCGCCCGGCTGGAGCGCGATCACGGTTACGCGGCCGATGGCCGCATAGACCTGATAAAGCGCACCATCGGTGAACGGCCAGACCTGAATCGCATTGACATAGCCCTCGCGCGTGGGCGCGACGCGGGCCTCCGTATTGGCCCGCGAGACCCGCACCTTCTCATCGGCAGGTTCGGGCACGGCCTTGGCGTCTTCAACCTCGGGCAATGGCTTCAACTGCGCCGGCAGCGCCAGCGGCTCGGGCACCTTGACCACTTCCACAGGTGCGGGCGGCTCCGGGATCGGGTGTGCCTGCACGGGTTCATCGAGCGAGATGGCCGGCGGCGGTTTGCCCTGCGTGGCGCAGCCCGAGCACAAGACAGTCGAGGCCAGCAGCATCAACGGCAGTACGGATTTACGGAAAAGATCATTCATGGCTTGGCTCCTTCAGACGAGTCCAGTTCGCGACTCCACGACAACCCGTTGACGTAGATGCCCAAGGGGTTCTTGCGCAGGCGCTGTTCGGTGCGTGGGGTTTGCTGCACGATGGAAATAACGGCGTTCCAGCGCTCGGTGCCAGCGGCTGCGCCGTTGACGAAGCGCTGCTCCGTCCAGCGCACGTTGAATGACTTGTCGCTGGCGCGGGTCACGCTGGTGATCTGTACCGTGACCGACTCCTTGCCGATGCGCGCAAACGGGTCATGGGCGCGGGCGTAGTCGTTGAGCACCACGGCGCCCTTGTCGGTGGTGTAGTCGTAGGCGTCGAGCCAGTTCTGCCGCACCACGATCGGGTCGATGGACAGTGAGCGAACCAGGCCGATGAAGCGGCCCAGGTGATAGGCCAGCTGCGCATCGCTGGGCCGGTACGGCGTGGCGGCTTCGCCCACGGCGCGGATCTGACCTGCGTTGTCCACCTCCACCACATAGGGCGTGACGATGGATTGCGCCGAGCGCCACACCAGCCCACCGGCCATCAGCAGCGCGAGCGTCAGGCAGCCGAAGGCCATCAGCCTCCAATTCTTGGCCTGCACGCGGGCCGAGCCGATGCGGTCGTCCCAGACCTGGGCGGCGGCTTGATACGGTGTGGCAGGTTGCGGTGTGTCGGCATAGCGCACCTGCGGTCGTTTGAATCGCATGAGAGTTCTCCTTGAAGATCAGGAATCGGAATCACGCAAGCTCGGCCCCTGGCTTGAGCTGCCGCCGTCACCACCGCGCAGCGTGTGGGCGGCGGTTGTGGCGGCGTGGGTGAGCTGCTGGCGCCGGTGCAGGCGCTTAGCCCAGGCCGGTTGCTCCTGTGATGGCGCTGGCGGCATGTCGCCGCTGGAGGCACTGCCGCCAGCGGTGGGTGCGGATGCAGCCGCGTCGGCGCTGAACGCTGCGGCAGCACGGTCTCGGATCGAGCGCGCACCTTGCGCCACCTTCTGCCCCGCGGCCTGCGCGCCGGTCTTGGCGACATGGCCCACGCCAGCGGCAGCACCCTTGAGCCCGCCGCCAGCAGAAGCGGAGCCGGTCTGGAATGCTGATTTCGCGCTGCTGGCGGTCCCAGCGGCGGCCCGCGCACCACTTCCGGCCAGCTTGGCCGCAGCCGGGGCCATGCGCGCGCCAGCGGCAACGGCACTACCCACACTCGTGGCCGCTGCGCCGATGGCCACGGCAGTGCCAGCCGCGCCCAGTGCGGCACCGGCCATCGCGCCTGCGCCGAGTTGCGGGCCGCCCGACACCAGTCCGGTCGCAATGCCCGGCCCAAAGATGCCCAGTGCAAGCAGCGTCAGCGAGGCCAGCATGACGACGACCGAATGGTCGATGGAGGGCTCGGCAGGTTGCACCTGAAACTCGGCGAACAAACCAGAACCAATGCCCACGATCACTGCCAGCACCAGGACCTTGATGCCAGACGACACCACATTGCCCAGCACCTTCTCGGCCAGGAACGCGGTCTTGTTCCAGAGTGCGAACGGCACGAGCACAAACCCGGCGAGCGTGGTCAGCTTGAACTCGATCAGCGTGATGAAGAGCTGGATCGCCAGCACGAAGAAACTCAGGACGACGATCAGCCAGGCGAGGAACATCACGACGATGGGCGTGAGGTTCACGAACACCTCGGGAAAACCCGCCATGTTGCCGATCTGCTGGAGGATCGGCGCCCCGGCGTCGATGCCGACCTTGGCCAGCCGGCCCGGCTGCAGGAAGTTCTCCATGCTCAGGGTCGAGCCGCTGGCCGTCAGGCCCAGGCCCGCGAACGAGCGGAACACGATGCCGGCCAGCCAATTGAAATTGCCGATGATGTAGGCGAAGGCACCGACGTATAGCACCTTGCGGATGAGCTTGGCGATCACGTCCTCACCCTGGCCGGTGGCATGGCCCATCGCCCAGAACAGCCCGGCGATCGTCATGTCGATGACGATCAGCGTGGCGGTGAGAAACGCGACCTCGCCGTGCAGCAGACCAAAGCCCGAGTCGATGTAACGCGAGAAGGTATCAAGGAAGCGGTCGATGATCGTCACGTCGTTCATGGCGCGTCCTCCTGCACAGCCAGGGCCATTGCGTCACTACCACCGGCGGGTTCGTCGAAGCTGGGCGGGATCGGCGGCAGGTCAGCCAACGTCTGGTACTCGTCCGGCCCAGCCTGGACGGAGAGAAAGCGCCGCAGATCGGCTTGCGCCACCTGCGCACAGAACCCGCCGTCGTGCTCGCCTGCGCGGCATTGCACGCGCAGCGTGTGCAACCGAGACGGATCAACGGCCAGCGCATCCACCGACAACGGCCGGTCGCAACCGAACAGCAGGAACGCGAGAACCGACAGGAGAGGTGCGCACTTCATGGCTGCACCTCATCAGTGGTCGTAGAAATCGACGGACTGCGGCGTGTACGGCGTGCCACTGCCCAGGAAGCGGCGCGTCACCTCGCGTCCGCGCTCCGTGGCCGCCGCCTGCCGCGCCAGCTCCAGCGCGGTGGCCCGGTCTTGCGTGATCTGCAGCCGCTGCGACTGGATGGACTGCTTGGCTTGCAAGGCCAGCAACTGGTTCATGGCCTGCATCGCTTGCAGTGAGCCTTGGGCCGACTGGCTCTTGCCTACGAGGTCGGCCAGCACGCCTTCGTCTTCGCTCAAGTTCTGCGACACCTGCGCCTGCATCCGCATGCTGGTCTGCAAGCCGTTGAGCGTGTTCTTCCACCGCGCCTGCGTATCGCGGTACATCTGGTCGCCGCTCACGGTAGCGGCGTACTGTTCGGGATACAGGCGCGCGAACTCCTCGTCGAGATTCGTCACGTCGTAGGCTAAGCCGCGAGCCTGGGCGATCAGCCGCTCGGTCGTCGCCAGATTGGCGCGCAATTGGCCGACCACGTTGGACGGCAGGCTGGCGAGGTTGCGCGCCTGGTTCATCAGCATCTGCGCTTCGTTCTGGAGCTGGCGAATCTGGTTGTTGATTTCTTCCAGTGTGCGAACGGCGGTCAGCGTGTTCTGCACGAAGTTGGCGGGGTCGAACACCGTGATGGCGGCTGCGGGCTGCACGGTCAGCAGTGATACCGACAGCGTGGCGGCGAGCGAAATGGAAAGCGCACGATTCTTCATGGCCGGTTCTCCAGTGGGTGGTCAGTGGTGCGGAAGGAGCCCGGCGCGAGGCCGGGGAACGAGGGCAGCAGGTCGGCCGCCCAATCGAGGCCGCGATGGCGCAGCCAGGCGCCCGCAAAGTCGGGCACGCCGGCATTCAGCAGTACGCTGTCGATGTCACGCTGATCCTGCGGTGTGGATGCGCCCGCAAACGCGAGCGAAGTCGGCCCCAGGTCGAGGTCGAACAGACGATTGCCGAGACGGGATTGGTAGTAGTAGTCGCGTTTGGGCTGCGCGGTGGCGACGATCTCGACCTGGCGCGAGTTCAGCGCAAAACTCTCGTAGATCGTGCGAATTTGCGGCTCGGTGGCCTGCGGGTTCGGCAGGAAGATGCGACTGGCGCAGCTTTCGATGATCGCGGGCGCGATGCTCGAATCCTTGATGTCCGCGAGCGACTGCGTGGCGAAGATGACCGACACGTTCTTCTTGCGCAGTGTTTTGAGCCACTGCCGGATGCGCGCGGCGAATACCGGGTCGTCCAGGAACAGCCACGCTTCATCGAGGATCAGCAGCGTGGGCGCACCGTCAAAGCGCTCATCGAAGCGCGCGAAGAGGTAATGCAGCACCGCCATGACGGCGGCCTTGCTATGCATCAGTTCCTCCATCTCGAAGCACTGCACGTCGGCCATGCCCAGCCGGTCATGGTCGGCGTCCAGCAGGTTGCCGTGTGGGCCGCCGAGCACATAGGGCGAAAGGGCCTGGCGCAGCGCGTTTGATTGCAGCAGCACGGACAGTCCCGTCATCGTGCGCTGCTCCACCGGTGCACCGGCCAGACTTCCCAGCGCCGACCAGATGGCTGCTTTCTCGTCCGGCCCGACTGCGACGCCTTCGTGCAGCAAGCGGCCCTCGATCCATTCGGCCGCCCAGGTGC
>CAJYRH010000023.1 GCA_913776795.1 uncultured Pseudorhodoferax sp.
ACCGGTCGACCACGAAACCCGATGCCGCCTGCACCGCGCAGGACGTCACGAAGAAGATCGTCATCAGGAAGCCGAGCTCGGCGTAGCCGACCCCGAAATCGTCCTTGAGCCAGGGAAACAGCGGCGCCAGCAGCAGCTGGCTGAAGTGGCTGACCAGGTGGGCGATGCCGATCAGGCCGATCACGTGGGCGTCTTGTCTCAGGCTTGCCTGGCCCGCCGGCGGGGCTGCCGCTGTCGTCGTTGTCATGGGCGCGATGCTACGCCGGCAAAATTGCGACGAAAGGACAGAGTTCGTCGAATACCGGACAATCCGCGCCATGGCCAGCCGACACCCGCGCCTCGAACCTGTCGGCGATACCGACCCCTTCGCACCGGACGCCGCGCGCCCGGTGCGCGTGCGCGCGCGCAGCATGCCGGCCGACACGCATTTCGAGCCGCACCGCCATCCCTGGGCCCAGCTGGCCTTCTGCGCGACCGGCACCCTGCGCGTGCGCGCACTGCCCGAAGGCGAACGGCGGGAGGAGCTGACCTACATCGTGCCGCCTTCGCGCGCCGTGTGGGTCGCGCCCGGGCAGTTGCACTGCATCGACGTGCTGGAGGCGGCCGAGTTCCGCACGCTGTACCTGCATGCCAGCCTTACGCCGGCGGGCTGGAGCGGCAGCCGCATGATCGTCGCCTCGCCCCTGCTGCGCGAGCTGGTGCAAGGGCTGGACGCGCAGCCACTGCGCCCCGAGCGCGAGGCCCTGCTGATGCCGCTGGTGCACGACGAGATCACGCACGCCGACCCGCAGGCCCTGGCCGTGCCGATGCCGCATGCGCAGCACGGCGACAAGCGCCTGCGCGCCCTGTGCGAGGCCGTGGTGCGGGCGCCTGCGGCGCGCACCCTGCTTGCCGACTGGGCCGCCGATGTCGGTGCCAGCGAACGCACCATCGCGCGGCTGTTCCGGGACGAACTCGGCACGAGCTACCAGCAGTGGCGCCAGCAGGCCGCTCTGGCCCATGCACTGCCGCTGCTGGCCCAGGGCGCATCGATCGCGCAGGTAGCCGCTGCCACCGGCTATGCGAGCGAGAGCGCGTTCTCGGCCATGTTCAAGGCCGCCATGGGCCAGCCGCCGAGCAGCTTCCAGGGCCCCTGACGCCGCTTGCTGCGCACCGAGCGGGAGATCGCCGCCGCCTCCGCGTGCATCAGGCCGCCAGCGCCACCCCGCCTGCCAGTCGCTCGCCGACGGCGCTGCGCACCGCGGGCGGCGCTTCGGCCAGCAGCGCCGGCCAGTCCGCCTGCGCCTGCCGCACGAGCTGGCGGGCGATGCGCAGCAGGTTCGGCACGCGCAGCAAGCGAGCGGCCTTGAGCATGGCCTCCAGCTGGTCCCAGCCGAAGACGCGCAGCCGCGCATCGATGGCGCGGTTCACCGCGTAGTCGTTCGGCCCGACCTCGGCGAACAGCGCGCTCACGCAGACCGGGTCGTACAACGGCGCCAGCACGGGCTGGCGCGCGTCGGGATACAGCAGCGCCCAGTTCTTGAGGTGCGCATCGGTATTGCCCAGCAGGATGAAGGCCACGAAGCGGGCCATGAATTCGCGCACGTCCGGCGCGGGCCGGGCCGAGTAGCGGTCCAGCACCTGCAGCATGGTGGCGTAGTCGCGCACCATCTCGCGGCCGTACTTGTGCTGCGGCGGGTACTGCAGCGCCTGGGCGAACTCCTCCATGTGGATGCGCTGCCCGCCGGGCCCGCGGTCGAAGCGCGGCACGGCCAGGATCTGTTCGAACGGCAGCTGATCGGGCAGGTCGGCATCCGCGCGCCCGATGACCCGGGCCTGGGCGCAATCCAGGCCCAGCGCCGCGCACAGCCGGTAGCCTGCCATCTCGTTGGCCACCAGCTCCGGGTGCCGCGCCGTCGGCAGCTTGAGGATGACGGCGCCGGCCTGGCCCTGGCGCCGGACCAGGTAGCGCCGGCCCTCCTGCACGGCCGAGAACTTGGTCACCACGCCGGGCAGCGCGGCCGCATCCTCCACTGGCTCCTCGACGAAGCCGGGCTCCAGTACATCCAGGCCCAGGGCCGTGTGCCAGTGCCGCACGACGTCGGGGATGCCCTCGCGCGCAGGCACGGGCTCGACCTCGATGGCGCCCATGAGGTCGTGGCCGGCGGCGGCCAGCAGCTCGAACTCGTCGTCGGGACTGCAGCGGCGCTCGCGCGCCAGCCGCTCGCGGTTGTGCCCCTCGGGCAGCAGGTTGGCAAAGTAGGCCGGCCAGCGGCCGCCCAGCTGCACCAGGCGCGCGTCGTGCGGCGCAGACAGGATGGCCCGCGTGTCGTCCTCGCGCTCGCCACGGAAGGCCAGCGAGAGCGTGGGTCGGCCGGGGTCGGCGATGTAGTCGGCGTCGAACGAGGCGCGCAGGATGTCGCCGTACTGCGAGAGGTAGCCGATGGCCCGCCGGCCGCGGTCGGGCAGGTGCAGGTGCATGCGCAGGTAGCGGATCGTGGTGCTCATTCCGTGCGGCCAAGGTGCTGGCGTCCGATGGCGTCGACCACGGAAGGCGGCGCGCCGGCGCCGGCAGGCTGGCCCAGCAGACGCCCGCCCGCGCGCACGAAGGCCTCCAGCTCGGGGCGCAGTGCGCCTGGCACAGCAAGCACCTCCAACCCGAGCACACGGCCGATTTCCAGCAAAGACGACAGGCGTGGGTCGATGTCGCCGCTCTCGATGCGCTGCACGGTCATGCGCGACAGGCCGGCCGCTGCGGCCAGTGCGGCCTGCGTCATGCCCAGGCTCTTGCGGGCTTGCGTCAACTGCTCGACGATGCTCATTGAAACTATCTTTTTTTGAAAAATGATCGTTTATCTTATCTTCATTGGCCACAAAAGCAACATTTAGTACTCATTTC
Source organism: uncultured Pseudorhodoferax sp. (assembly GCA_913776795.1). Next base: position 2,879 of record CAJYRH010000023.1, read on the forward strand.
TACTCCAAAGAGCATTATTCTGAACAAGGACGTGGGGTCGAAGCGGTTCGAGGCCTTGCAACACACCCCCAGCCGCCGTTGTCCTACAGGACCATTCGGCGGAGCGGGGTACACCTTGGGCCTCCTCTTTGCCACCCCACCACCATGAACGCCACGCGCTGGACCAGCGGCAACGAACTCGAGCTCCTGGAGAACGGCGAGCAATTCTTTCCCCGGGTCTTCGAAGCCATTGCGAACGCCCGCAGGGAGGTGGTACTCGAGACGTTCATCCTCTTCGAGGACAAGGTGGGACTGGGCTTGCACGAGGCCTTGCTCACGGCGGCCCGCCGCGGCGTGCAGATCGACGTGACGATCGACGGTTTCGGATCGCCCGACCTGTCCGAACGCTTCATCGGCAGCCTGTGCGAGGCCGGCGTTCGCGTGCATGTGTTCGACCCCGGGCTGCGCATCTGGAAATGGCGCACCAACATGCTGCGTCGCATGCACCGCAAGATCGTCGTGGTCGATGCAGAAGTCGCCTTCGTCGGCGGCATCAACTATTCGGCCGACCACCTGATGGACTTCGGGCCCCAGGCCAAGCAGGACTACTCGGTGCAGATCCGCGGCCCGCTGGTGGGCGACATCCACCACTTCGTGCACGCCATGCTGGCCGAGGGATTGCGCCACCAACACGGCATCAAGCGCTGGTTCCGCCACCGGGCGCTGATGCGCCAGCACGCACGCGCACTGCCGCATGCCGGCGACGCCCAGGCGGCACTGGTGACGCGCGACAACACCCGGCACACCAACGACATCGAGCGTTACTACCGGCTGGCCATCCGCTCGGCACGCACGCACGTGACGATTGCCAACGCCTACTTCTTCCCGGGCTACCGGCTGATCCGCGAACTGCGCCGCGCGGCCCAACGCGGTGTGCAGGTGCGCCTCATCCTGCAGGGCGAGCCGGACATGCCCATCGTCAAGGTGGCGGCCGAGATGCTCTACCACCACCTCGTGCGCGCAGGCGTCGAGGTCTACGAATACTGCGAGCGCCCGTTGCACGGCAAGGTCGCCCTGGTCGACGACCGTTGGGCCACGGTGGGCTCGAGCAACCTGGATCCGCTGAGCCTGGCGCTGAATCTGGAGGCCAACGTGCTGATCCACGACCGCGCCTTCAACCAGACCCTGCGCGCCCGGCTGGACCATCTGGTGGACAACGCCTGCAAGCAGGTGGACCGCAACACCATCGGAGAGCCCAGCCGCTGGCAGCTGCTGCGCAGCTACGTGGTGTTCCATGTGCTGCGCCGCTACCCTGGCTGGCTCGGCGGCCTGCCGCGCCACAACCCGAAGCTGTTCCCGGCCCAGCAAACGGACGGGCTGGTCGAGGCCTGCCCCGCGCCGGCGCGCGAGGCCGCGCCATGAGTGCCGTGGCGGCCCAGGAGGCCTCCACGCGCGGCCTGTCGCTGCGTACGCGCCCCTGGTGGCCATGGGTGCGCAAAGGCCTGTGGCTGGCCTTCTTCGCTTTGCTGGGCTACCTGCTGGTCAGCCAGGCGCGCAGCATCGCCTGGGACGAGGTCGCCCAGACGCTGCGGGCACTGCCCCTGCCCGTGCTGCTGGCCGCGGGCGGTCTTGCCCTGGCGAGCCACCTGCTCTACTCCACCTTCGACCTGCTGGGCCGGCGTGCCGTCGGCCACCGCCTGCCAGCGCCCACGGTGATGCTGGTCACCTTCATCAGCTACGCCTTCAACCTCAACATGGGCGCACTGGTCGGAGGGGTGGCATCGCGCTACCGGTTGTACGGCCGGCTCGGACTGGACGAGATGCAGGTCACGCGCATCATGGCGCTCAGCATGGTCACCAACTGGCTGGGCTATCTGCTGCTGGGCGGCCTGGCGTTCGTACTGTTCCCGCTGGCGCTGCCGGCCGACTGGGACATCAGCGACGCGGTGCTGCAGATCGCCGGCGCGCTGCTGGCTGCAGCCGCGTTGGGCTATGTGGCAGCCTGCGCCTTCTCGCGCCGGCGCAGCCTCACGCTGCGCGGCCACCAGTTCGCTCTGCCGTCCGGCCGCACGGCACTGCTGCAACTTGCCATGTCCTGCATGAACTGGTCGCTGATCGCCGGCTGCATCTGGGTGCTGCTGCGTGGCCAGGTGGACTATGGGACCGTGCTCACCGTGTTGCTGCTCGCCGCGGTCGCGGGCGTGGTGACCCACGTACCGGCCGGACTGGGCGTGCTGGAGGCCGTGTTCGTGGCCCTGCTCGGCACCCAGGTCGCACCGGCGCAGCTGATCGGCACGCTGCTGGCCTACCGCGCGCTGTACTACCTGGCGCCGCTGGCGCTCGCCGTGCTCGCCTTTCTCGTCCTCGAGGTCCGCCACAAGGGACCCGCCCGCAACGCATGATCCAGTCCAACGACTTTTCCTTCACCCCGCTGCTGGACGCCGGCACGTCCGCCCTGTTCCTGGACTTCGACGGAACACTGGTCGATCTCGCGCCCGAGCCCGACGCCATCGTCATTCCACCCGACCTCGTGCCGCTGCTGGCGGCCGTGCGCGAACGGCTGGGGGGTGCACTGGCCGTGGTCTCCGGCCGCTCGGTCGGCGCCATCGACACCTTCCTGCACCCGCTGGATCTGCCGGCGGCCGGCGTGCACGGCAGCGAGCGGCGCGCCGCCAACGGCAACCTGGTGCTGCTTCCCACGCCCTCGCTGGACACCATTGAGCAGGCTGCGGCCCGGCTGCTGCAGCAGCACCCGGCATTGGCCGTGGAGCCCAAGCGCGGCGCGGTGGCGCTGCACTACCGGCAGGCGCCGCAGCTCGAAGACCTGTGCCGCCGCACCATGGAGGCGGCCGTCGCCGCGTCGCCCGGCGTCACGCTGCTGCACGGCAAGATGGTGTTCGAGGCCAAGTCCTCGCTGGCCAACAAGGGCAAGGCCCTGGGCGCCTTTCTGGCAGAGCCCCCTTTCGCCGGCCGCAAGCCCGTGTTCCTGGGCGACGACACCACCGACGAACCCGGCTTCCAGGTCGCCCAGGAGCTGGGCGGCGTGGGCATCAAGGTCGGCCCGGGCGACACCCTGGCGCGCCAGCGCATCGCCGGTCCGGCCGCCGTGCGCGCCGGCCTTGCCGCCTGGCTCGCCCTCTGACCCGCCGATCCGCTGACCCGCTGATTTGCATCCCAGCTCCGAACGCAACCCAAGAAAAGGAACAACGCGTGGCCC